>NZ_MRCC01000008.1 GCF_001904655.1 Chroogloeocystis siderophila 5.2 s.c.1
CTCTCTAACTTTTTTTCCTCATCTAAGAATACTTTGTTAGACCGCAACTTGGTATCACGACGAAATTGATTAGCACTACGTAAACTTAGGGGTGGTAATTGGTAAGAGGTAATTGTCACCTATGCAAGACTTTCTCAAAGGTGTCAATCGTGCTTTAGGAGTTGGTGTGGGATACGTTCCAATCGCAATTAGTTTTGGGGCGCTAGCGACGCGATCAGGGCTTTCGGATACTGCGGCTGTCGTGATGTCTGTTTGGGTGTATGCAGGTGCAGCACAATTTGCAGCACTCGAAGGAATCAGACAAAATCTTTCTTGGCTAAGTATTGTCTTAACAATGCTGCTGATGAACCTACGGCATATTCCAATGAGTTTAGCGACCCTATTTTCAATCGATTTGACCGCAAACAGCAGCTATTTCTCGCCCATGGACTTACCGACGAAGCCTTTGCGTTAGATGTCTCTGATAAACCCCGATCGTGGCATTATTACACGGGCATTCACATATTTTGCTGGCTTTCTTGGATACTTGGCACCTGGATCGGCTGTCAATTAGGACAACAAATTTCAGCCCAATGGTTACAATTCGCCCTTCCCAGCTTATTTATTTGCCTTCTCACCGACAACATCAAAACTTGGGATCAGCAGCTAATCTTCACGATCCTTACAGGTGTCATTCTAGTACTAACACTGCAAAATATCGGCACACTCGGTATCCTCTTATCCATCCTTGGAGTCGCTGCCGTAGCAACATTACAAAAATCTTAATCTGCAACCTCTGTGTCTGGATTGGTTCGTTAACATGAATATCTGGATAATCATTCTACTAGCTGGCTTAGGCACCTACCTAATGCGTAGCGTTGGTATTTGGGCAACAAAACCAATACAATCTCCGTGGTTGCATCACATCCCCTTCGCCGTCATTCTCGTTATGGCAATTAGTGGTATTATCGATTTGAGTCAAACACCACAAACAACCAAAAGCGCGATCGCCGCAACCGTCATTGTCATCACCGCCAGCGTCTTCCAACTACCACTTGTTTTACGCATCGTCCTAGGTTGTCTTGTGTTTGGGGCAATAGCCTAAAGTGGGCAACAAGCCCACCCCTAAACTTATGCGCCCACAGCTTCTTTTGCGGCGTACATTACTTCGAGTGTAATTTCGCTTAAACCGCGATCACGGGCAAATTTTTCGGTGTTCCGCTTGACTTTACCCCGCACAAAACCAGGAACTTTATTAAGTTCAGCTTGCGCTTCTTTGTTCCAAGTCAAGTCTGAATCCGCAGAAATTCCCTTGGTAATCACTTCCTTTGTATCATGCCCGCCGAAGATTTCGAGTAAGTGGTCTTCCATTCCTAAAGTAAAGGAATTGTAGACCAAATCAGCAACTTGGTTTGTGCCTTCGTAACCCAAGAAAGGCTTATAACCAATCGGGAAGTTTTGAATATGAATTGGGGCTGCAATCACACCGCATGGTATATTGAGACGCTTACCGACATGACGTTCCATTTGCGTACCAAAGATTGCTGCTGGTTCGACACGGGCGATCGCATCACCAATCGCACCATTATCGTCGGTAATAATCACTTCATCGCAATATTCACTCACCTGTTCGCGAAACCAATCTGCATCGTATTTACAGTAAGTTCCTGCCCAAACAACGTGAATACCCATTTCCCGCGCCAAAATTTTCGTCATCGCCGCCGCGTGCGTATTATCACCAAACACAACAGCTTTTTTCCCTGTTAAATTTTGACAGTCAATCGAACGCGAGAACCACGCCGCTTGTGAAACATACAACGTTTGGTTTTCGATAAACTCTTCGTAATCAACATCCGCACCTTGTGCGTTAATCACCTGCTGAATCTTCCGAATGCATCGGGCTGTTTCTACGACACCCATCGGTGTAATATCGACATACGGTATCCCAAATTCTTGCTCTAGATATCGCGCCGTCATTAAACCGAGTTCACGATACGGTACTAAGTTAAACCAAGCGCGGGGTAAATTCTTTAACTCGTGTACCGAAGCCCCTTCAGGAATTACGGCATTGACTGCAATACCCAAATCAGCCATGAGTCGCTTTAACTCAGTACAGTCGTGCTGATTGTGGAAACCAAGCGTAGAACTACCAATGATATTGACTGAGGGCTTTTCGGTTTTATCTGTGGGCAATTCGCCTTTACGACGGGCTTTATTAATGTAGTACTGCACGATTTGATCTAAAGTCCGATCCGCCGCTTGTAATTCGTTAACGCGATAGTGGTTGACATCCGCTAGCATTACATCAGCTTTGGCTTCGATCGAGGCGCGTTCGACGAAGTTATTTAAATCTTCTTGGAGAATGCTCGACGTGCAAGTCGGTGTTAGCACAATCAAGTCAGGATGTTCTTCTGCATCTTTACGCGTGATGTTGTCTACTACTTTTTCTTGGGAACCACGCGCTAGTACGTTGCGATCAACAATACTCGCGGTGACAGGAGTAAAATTCCTCTCGCGTTCTAACATCGAGCGCATCACATTGAAATAGTCGTCACCCAGTGGGGCGTGCATAATAGCGTGGACATTCTTAAACGAACTGGCAATGCGCAGCGTACCAATATGGGCTGGACCTGCATACATCCAGTAAGCCAATTTCATAAAATTGTCTCCCTTGTGCTGATTATTATCAGTTAATTTACGGCGTTTATGAGATTCTAATTGTCTCAGATTGTCTCAAAGATACAGGGGCATGAGAATAGTAGATGTAACGTCACTTAATCATAACGACTAAAGGCTATAAATAAGAATAGGCAGGAGTTTTAACTTTAGGAAACTGCGATCGCCTGCTGCCTTATATGCAACTATTCTTAATGTTTCGCTATATTCTGTAGTATTCGATGCGCTATATGTGAATAAACCCTACAGACAACGCTTGATTGCACATACATATAATCAATTTCAATTCACAAATAAAGTGAGAAGTCAATAAGAAAAAATGACTTTTTTGTTGCTGAACTTAGTACAAAACAATGCTTTTTTCTAGGAAATAAACTGCATCTATCTTCGCTGAATTCGGCAATCTCATTTACTGATAACAGTAATAAATTTCTTCATCAAGCCGCTTAATCTAAGAATCAAGCAAACGCTACTTTCTGCAAGTAGCAATTACCCAACCGAGAGGATACTATGCTTTCAGTCAACGATGACTCGATGTTTTCTGATTTAACAACCGACGAACAATCTGCGCTTAATGGCGGTTCTTTCTGCCGATATGTCTACTTTTGGAGAAAAGTTTGCTATGGCTTCTATTGCTTCTGGCAGTGGGCTTATGCTTGGCGTTGCTACTAATACCAAATGTTATCGATATAGTGTTAGTTAGTGCAACCTTGTTAAATATCTACCTTACGCAAAGCATCTCTGAGCGAGGTGCTTTTTTTCTGTGTAGTTTTCTGCAATCAACTGTGCTTAATTCTGCGCTCGAATTGGACAAAAGTAAGCGTGTATTTGCTTAAAGCAATCCATACACTACACAAAACAAGGTTCTCAAGCACTTTTACCAGCGTCAGGATCGAGGAATACGCTAATGAAGAAGAAATATCCTTTCATTCAGCAGCATGGCGAAGAAGATTGCGGGGCTGCTTGTCTTGCTTCAGTTGCCAAATACTACGGCTTAAGGATGAGTCTGCGTCACATCCGCGATCTCGTCGGGACTGGACAAAATGGCACAAATCTGTGGGGATTACAGCAAGGTGCTGCAAAACTTGGTTTTAACACTCGCGCGGTGAAAGCGGCACCAGAACTACTCGAACGCATATCAGAAGCACCTTTACCATGTATCATTCATTGGAATGGCAACCACTGGGTTGTTTTGTACGGCAAGCAAGGCAGAAAATTTGTCGTTGTCGATCCAGGAATTGGAGTTATTTATCTCTCAGTGCAAGAGTTAACTGCTGGATGGAAAGATTGGGTGATGCTGCTGCTAGAACCCGATCCGCATCGTTTTAACCAATCTTCTGAGCGTCAAAGTGCAAGTGGTATCCAGCAAATCGTCGCCAAAACCTGGTCGTATCGGGGAATTTTAGGGCAAGCGATCGCGCTGAATACAGTTGTTGGCATTCTAGCGCTTGCCTCTCCGGTTTTGCTGCAAATCCTCACTGATGATGTTCTAACACAAGGAGATTTTCAGTTTCTCAATACATTGGCAATCGCCGTTATGGTACTCATTCTGATTAGTAACATTCTCGAATTAGTACAATCGCATTTAATTACTCACTTTGCGCAACGGCTAGAGCTAAGCTTAGTTTTAGACTTTTGCCAACACATTCTCCGCTTGCCACTTAGCTACTACGAAACCCACCGCAGCGGTGCAATTGTCAGTCGCGTACAAGATATTCAACAAATCAACTATCTGATTTCTCAAGTTATCGTCAATTTACCGAGTCAGTTTTTTATCGCACTTGTTTCGCTGGGGCTAATGCTGTTTTATAGCTGGAAACTGAGTGTTATTGCAGTTGGAGTTGCGATCGCAATGACATTCTCGGTTGTTATCCTTCAGCCGATGTTGAAACGAAAAACACAACGCGCTTTGGTGACAGATAGTGAAAATCAAGGTGTATTAGTTGAAACTTTCAAAGGAGCATTAACGCTCAAAACGACAACGGCAATGCCGCAGTTTTGGAACGAGTTTCAGGGACGCTTCAGCCGATTAGCGACTTTGAATTTACAGACGAACCAAATTGCCATTATCAACAGCAATTTCTCAAACTTAGTCGGTCAATTGGGCGGCATCAGCTTATTGTGGGTTGGGGGATTGTTAGTTATGAACCCCGCAGAACAGTTCACGATCGGACAACTGCTAGCATTCAAGGCACTCAGTGATCGTTTGGTACATTTTATTACAACCGTCATCAACTTTATCGATGAATTAACTCGCGTTCAAGCAGCAACTCAACGCTTAGCAGAAGTCACGGCAACGACTCCTGAAGGCGAAGATAATACTCATAAAGCTGTCGCCAAAATTGCGAAAAATGCGGTAATTGTCTGTAGCAATATAAGTTTTGACTATCCAGGGCGCGCTAATTTAATCACAGATCTGTCAATTCAGATTCCTGGAGGACAGGTGACAGCAATGATCGGACAATCAGGCTGTGGAAAGAGTACACTTGCTAAATTGCTCGCCGGATTGCATTCTCCCTATACTGGCAATATTCGCATTGGTTCCTACAATCAGCAAGATTTAGCACTCGATAGCTTACGACAGCAGGTGATGTTGGTTCCTCAAGAACCCCACTTCTGGAACCGCTCAATTCTCGAAAATTTTCGTCTGGGCGTACCAGATGCTTCATTTGAGCAGGTTGTTGCTGCGTGTCAAATTGCGGGAGCCGATGAATTTATTAGTAAACTGCCCGACAAGTACCAAACGATTTTAGGTGAATTTGCGACAAATCTCTCTGGAGGACAGCGACAAAGACTCGCGATCGCCCGCGCACTTGTTCGCAATCCGGCGGTGCTGATCTTAGATGAATCAACCTCAGGGCTTGATCCTACGGGTGAAATGGAGTTGCTAGATCGCTTGCTTGAGCATCGTTGCGGTCAAACCACAATCGTCATTAGTCATCGTCCTAGTGTTATTCAACGCGCAACTTGGTTCGTTGTCTTAGAGAATGGTTGTTTAAAATCTCAGGGAACGCGATCTGACGTGTTCGCTCAAGGCGATCGCCATCTTGAAGCACTGTATTCGACTGATGCAAATTTGTCTAACAGTTCGTTAGCGCGTGCCGTTTACTAGGCGTGTCCATCTCTCATCTCTCTACAACTATCATGACAAGCAGCTATTTAGATTCACTTCCTCACATTCATAGCGATGAGTTTCTGCCTTCAGTCGGTCGCTGGTCTTCACTTAGTGGATTGATTCTTGTTGGTACGCTCGGCGTTGCCGTCGGACTCGCGTCGGTGATGAAATACAACGTTGCCGTTAAAGCGAAGGCGGTTGTGCGTCCGGCTGGTGAGTTGCGTGTTGTACACGCCGAAATGGAGGGAACAATTCGACAAATTGAGGTAAAAGAAAATCAATTGGTGCAGCAAGGCGAGGCGATCGCGTTTCTCGACGACACAAAATTGCAAATTCAAAAAAGCCAACTCCAAGGCAGTATCCAGCAAAATCAACGACAGTTGAATCAACTCGATTCGCAAGTGCGACTGATCAATGCGCAAAGTCTTGCTGAATCGCATGCAATCGACCGCGCAGTTATTGCTGCCCAAGCTGAAGTCTCTCGCAATCAAAGCGAATTTACAGAAAAATCGCGCTCTACCCAAGCCGATTTTGAAGAAGCGCAGGTTGCTTTGGAGCTAGCAACAAGTGAGTTTAATCGATACGCACAGATAGCAGAACAAGGAGCAATTTCGCAACAGCAATTCGTAGAAAAGCAATCAGCAGTGCGATCAGCGCAGGCTAGACTCGCGCGATCGCAAGCTCTACTATCACCTAGTGCCGCCTCGATTAATATTGCCAGAGAAGCAATTGCACAGCAACGGGCCAGAGGTGCTGCGACACTCGCCAACCTCAATCGCGAACGTGAAGCCTTGGTACAACGGCAAGCCGAGATTCAGGCGCAACTTATCCGCGAGCAAAAAGAACTCGAACAAATCGAGCAACAGATCGCGCGCAATGTCATTCGCGCAACAAGCAATGGTGTTGTTTTCCGGCTCAATTTGCTCAATCCCAGCCAAGTTGTACGTGCGGGAGATACGATTGCTCAAATCGCTCCGTTTGATGCTCCTTTGGTTATTAAAGCCCATATTGCTAACCAGGATGTTGACAAAGTTGTGTTAGGGCAAAGCGTATCCTTGCGCATTGAGGCTTGCCCTTATACCGATTACGGAACATTGAAGGGTAAAGTGACAGAAATTTCGCCCGATACGAGTTTTCAGCAAAGCGCTGCGGGTGAGACTTCAAACAACACACAAGGAACGAACAATAACTCTACCTATGCAGTCACGATCGAGCCAGAGCGATCGCAATTTGGCACTCATCAACGGCAATGTCGGCTTCAGTCGGGGATGGAAGCATCTGCTAGCATTATTTCTCGACAGGAAACTTTCCTTCAGTTTGTCTTAAGAAAACTGCGAATTTTCAGCGCTCTTTGAGAGTTAGCAGTTTTCTACATTTCTCTTGTCTGAAATCGGTTACGGACTCTTCAAAAAAGTTGATGATTTTTGAAATAATCATTGATATATTGTGGACAAGCTGATTGCTTAACTACATAGCTTTAGCAATTTAGTATTCACACTTTACCTATTTTTAAAAACAGGAAAAATCCATGCTGAAAAACATTTTGAATACTCTCAAAAATCAAATGTTTAATGCTTCATTAAACGGAGAATTTGTCCCAATACAAATTGATACCGCTGAGGTTGAGCGGTTTATACAAGAAGTTAATGAAAGCGAGTTACCTGTTCTTGTGGATTTTTGGGCGCCTGGCTGTCAACCGTGTGAAATGCTGTCCCCAATCGTCGATAAAATTGCTACACAATATAGCGATCACCTGAAGCTGATTAAAATTAACGTTGAAAAAAGTTTTAGTATTCCTATGCACTACAATCTAGACTGTTTTCCAACACTACTCATGTTTAATGCAGGACAAGTAGTCGAAAAGATTGTGGGTACAGTACCTGAAGCTGTGTTAATGAAAGTTATCCGTAAGCATTTAGCAACTTGAATACAGTTCATAGAGAGATTAGTCAAACTTCTGTTACTAATCTCTCGCTATTTTTTACTTATACTCGGAATATTATGATTTTCACCTTAATCGCCTTACCGCTTAATCTCCTAGATGTCGTGCGAAAATGGCTAGATTCAATACAAATTTGCAATCCAATTGCTGCTCAATTTATTTGTAAACTTATTCCAGCACGTTGTCCTTTTGAACGAACAATCTATTTTTTCAATTGCTTTATGATTCATATTCCACCCTTATGCAATTTCAATCCTATCTATCAACAGTTGATTTCTCTGCGTCTGAGAGCTTTAACTTATTTGTTTGAAGTAGAGGAAGAAAATATTTCTTAATTCAAATTTCTCTTTTTAGAGTTGCAATTCTTCGCTGCACTTCTGCTCTTATATAACAGTTAGCGATTTCTTCTGTTAGCTCTTAGCTTTTTTAAAAGCTTTATCGAGTAATACATTTACTCAATATACTTATCCTAAGCTGAATGCGTTTTACTATACTACTTTACTTTTAAGTTGCTACAAATAGGCAGCAGAGGAGCCTGCGCCGTACGGGGGTTTACCCCGTTGAGGCAACTGGCGTGGGCAGAGGAGAAATGATTTGTAGTTTTTATTTAGTGAAATGGTGTTGCATATCTAGCAAATCTAAGGCAAAACGGTATTATAGCCTTCGTCAATAGAGTTAGGACATTATTGAAGCTCATAGCGATTTTCCTCACTAGAGCTTAACTTTGACCTCTGCTATAAATGAGTTTCTTGCCAAACTCTTGTTCATAATTTATCCTTTACCAAGTGCCTGACGTTGTGCTTCTAGTAATTCTTGAATACCTTTTTCGGCAAAATCCATGATTTGATTCATCTGATTCCGGCTAAAAGTTCCTAATTCTGCGGTTCCTTGAACTTCGATAATGCCAAGATGTTCATTCATGACCACATTGAAATCAACTTCGGCGGCGACGTCTTCAACGTAGTTTAAATCTAAGAAAGGTTCGCCTTGCAATAATCCTACCGAAACCGCTGCGACTTGGTGAACGATTGGCGATCGCGTTAAAACTCCTTGCTGTAATAACTTATCCATCGCGTGCGCTAGCGCAACAAATCCGCCACTAATTGCTGTAGTACGAGTCCCAGCATCGGCTTGCAACACATCCGCATCAACTGTAACTGTGCGTTCTCCCAATGCTGCAAAATCGAGCGCGGCGCGCAAGCTGCGTCCGATGAGTCGTTGAATTTCTTGCGTTCGTCCAGAGAGTCGCATAAATTCACGTTCTTGGCGTTGAGGAGTTGCACCAGGAAGCATTCGATATTCTGCGGTTAACCAACCTCGACCCGAGTCAGTTAAAAATCTGGGGACTCCTGGCTGAATTGAAACGTTACATAAAACTTGGGTATCGCCGCATTTAGCCAAAACTGACGCAGCCGCGAAGCGCGTAAAGCCAAGTTCAAAGCTATGAGGACGCATTTGGTGTGATTGTCGATGATCTGGGCGTTGCCAGGACATTGCTGTTGCCATATAAGACCTTGATTAGAATACAGCACATATGGTGTTGGCGGCAGCAGTGCGATCGCAAAACATATTAGGTTAAACTACTACTCTATGACAGTTGACGTAGAAACATATCTAGTGTTTTATTAAAGGACAAATAGAAGAAGTACACTATATATCTGGCTGTTATTCCTCACACCCCACTCAAAATTGCGCTATGGTTGCCCAGCTTGAAAATCCAGCCTTAAATTCGACTTGCGGTTCACTTTATCCGGTGGAAGGGTTGGTGCAAGTGTTTACTTGCTCGCACCGCAGTTTCTTTACAAACGTAATGGCGCAAGCTTTGCGAATTGCTGGACAAGGAACCCCAGTTTTAGTAGTGCAGTTCCTCAAAGGCGGGATTAACCAAGGACACCAGCATCCAACGCGGCTAGGACAGCATCTAGATTGGATTCGCTGCGACTTACCACGCTATATTGATACACCACAATTGGGCGAGACAGAAAATCAATCGTTATGTCAATTGTGGCAATATACACAGCAAGTAGTACTAGAAGGAAAATATTCGTTAGTTGTCTTAGATGAGCTAAGCTTGGCGATTAATTTTGGTTTGATTGCGCTAGAAGAAGTTTTAGCTTTGTTAGACCAACGCCCTAGTCATGTAGATATTATTCTCACAGGACCCGAAATGCCGCAACCACTGCTTGATGTCGCCGATCAAATTACGCAAGTGCGCAGAAGCGATCGCCCATAATCAACAAATCAAGATATTCTAGTATTTCGGTTGCGATTACCTAGGAAACCGTGATTAAAAACGACGTTTGGATTTCACAAATGGCACAGAAGGGGATGATTTCGCCTTTTGAGCCTACTTTAATTCGACAAGTACAGGAAACTACGTTATTTAGACCTGTCATTAGCTATGGTCTATCTTCTTACGGTTACGATATTCGGCTTTCACCAGTTGAGTTTCGCATATTCCGGCATGTTCCTGGAACTGTCGTCGATCCTAAAAATTTTAATCCGCAGAATTTAGAACCAACGCAACTGCATACAGATCGTCATGGCAGTTATTTTATTTTGCCTGCACACTCGTACGGTTTAGGCGTTGCTTTAGAAAGATTAGCAGTTCCAGAGAATATTACAGTAATTTGCATAGGTAAAAGTACTTATGCACGTTGCGGTATAATTGCAAATTTAACTCCTGCGGAAGCTGCATGGCGGGGTCATTTGACTTTAGAATTTTCTAATTCTTCGAGTGCGGATTGTCGTATTTATGCGTCGGAAGGTGTCGTACAGTTACTCTTTTTGGAAGGAGAACCTTGCGCGACGAGTTATGAAACTCGTAAAGGTAAATATCAAGATCAGCCGCAAGTTGTAACGTTGGCTAAAGTATGATTTTTTACGTTATGGGTATAATGTTTTACGAACCACAGAGGAGGACACAACCGTAAGGGGCGGTTTCCCGAAGGAAGCAAAGTATCCGTGCACAGAGAACACCGAGATAAGAATTAAGGAAAGAGGTAGTAAGTTATTTAAGTTTGGTCTTTGATGAACTTAGTATAAAAGATTTATCTTGTTGATAATCTTGTTGTAGAGATAGAGCTATTTCGGCTTTTTGTAATTCGGTTCCTAAATACATCGCGTGTTCGACTTGTAAAGCTGGACAAGCTGCTGCAATTTGCTTGTAAAGTTGGGTTGCTGATTTACCAACGTAGCAATTAACAACTTCTCCGCTTCCTGGTGTCATGTGTTCGACAATGATTTGGTTATTCTGAATATTAATGACGAAACTACCTGAAGGATCTTTGTAGTCTCTTTTTTGACAAATTTTAGGATATTGCGTTTGAATAACTTGCTCGGCATTTTCCCAACAATCGGAATATATATGTGCACTTTGACTAATTGTAATTAAAGGTCCCATTTGTAAGTTGTAGTCTGAATGATTCGCGATTTCATTACGAATGTGCTGTTGCAAAGCCCTTAAGCCCATTGCATTCGCAGCCCATGCCGAAAACATATCATTACTGCGAAATGTTGCGGTTAAAGCAAGTTCATTTTCTATAACTCTTACCCAAATGTGATTTAGACAAGGGGGGCTGCTATTATCTTCATGATCTTCTACATCCCATAAAGACATGACGGCTCTAGCTGAGTCAATATCTTTAATAAGTTTTTGAATAACTTGTTCTATTTGATCGCGTCCAAAGTGCGATCGCAGTCTTTGCCCATAAGTATATTTCACACCTTCTTGATGCGGTGCGTCATCTAAAATTTGAGAAACATATTCTTGAATAAAATTTTTACTACATGGTAAAAAATTCGGTTCAGGAAAATAGAAATCTTCAGGTTCATCCGTAACGATCGCCATCAAATCAATTAACTCTTGCCACTGTCCATCGTAACCAGTGGGTCGAATTGTCCCAGTCGTTTTGATGCGATGAATGATTTTTACCCAAGTCTCAGCAATTGTTTTTCCTTCAATGCGATGACCATAACGCACTCCTGGTAAAACAGTCGGTTCAACTTGAGTAATCGGAAACTCTAAAGGTATTCCCCAAGGTTCTATATCTTTTGCAGCATAAGTCTGTACGTAAGACACAGCTTCGTTAATTGAACTCGCTTCTTGATAGGCGATCGCTTTCCTTAATTTCTCCAGTGCTTCCGCTGCAATTTCGATATCAATATAACCAGTAATTTTTGAACGAATGACCCAAGTTTCGCGCCCAGTGTCGCTGTAACCTTTCTCGAATCCATCACGAAAAAAGTCTAATAGACAAGTTCCTGCGCCAGAGTTTTTATCTTCTTTGGTAGCATTCAGTACGACTAAAAAGCGGACGTGAGGATTAGCGAGTAAATTACGAATTAGGAAACTAATACCCCGCGTGGGAGAATACAACTGTCCGATCGCAGCATATTCGTGCGGATGGAGTTTTTTGGCGATCGCTTGTTTTAATGTCCATCCTGTGACAACTGCGGTTTGCCCAGTACCATAAAGCAACTGGTTAGGCTTATACAATGGTTTGTAAGTAAAATGCTGTGTAGTTCCTACCATGAGTTTTGGGCGAGGGGTATCAAATTTTTTAGCCTATCATATTCGAGCGAGAAGCTAGTTGATGAGCGATCTTGTCTTTACACCTGCATACCAGCTGGCGCAAATGATCCGCCAGCGAGAAGTTTCAGCAGTTGAAGTGTTGGATGCATACATAAACCAAATTGTCAAGCATAACGGTCAACTTAACGCGATTTGTACTCTAGATGAAAGCGCCCGCGATCGCGCCAAACTTGCGGATCAAGCCCTCGCACGCGGCGAAAACTGGGGTGTTTTGCATGGCGTACCCATCACAATTAAAGACTGCTTAGAAACCGCTGGACTCCTCACCACGGCTGGCTATAAACCATTAAAAGACTACGTTCCGCAAGACAATGCAACCGCTGTCGGGCGACTACGCGCGGCTGGGGCTATCATTATCGGTAAAACGAACCCTGCAAAACTCGCAGGAGATTTTCAAACTACAAACGATTTGTTTCCCCGTGCGAATAATCCTTGGAATTTGAACTACACGCCAGGTGGAAGTTCTGGCGGAACTGCGGCGGCGATCGCAGCAGGATTTTCACCGTTAGATCTTGGAAGTGATATTGGCGGTTCAATTCGTCAACCATCGCATTTTTGCGGTGTATTTGGACTCAAACCAACGGATCGCCGAGTATCTACCGCAGGTCATATTCCCGAAGTTCCAGGAATACCGCGATGCATTCGCCAGATGCTAGTAGTAGGCCCAATTGCGCGTTCGATTGAAGATCTGCGCTTATGTTTTTCATTAATTGCTGGGGCTGATCCGCGCCAACCAGAAATCCCACCGATTCCACTCGATACACCAAATTTTCAAATCCGTCTTGCTTGGATCGATGAACTTGATTTGTATCCAGTTGCGCAAACAATTAAAACTGCACTCCAGTCAGTTGCCCAAAAATTAACGGATACTAAGATCGTTGTCGAAAATTGGGTTCCCAAGTTTAATTTTGCTTTGGCTTGGCAAGTATACTTTGCACTTTCTGCTTACATTTCACCACACCAACAACCGTTTAATCTTGATTTTGTACGCAACTCGTCTTCTTTGATGTTACGCGAAGCAACACAAGGTAATCGCACATTACGTCAGCGCAGCAACGTTGCTAGAATTGGCTTTTCAGCGTTTTTTAATGCCAATCTCAAAAATTATTTTGCAGCTTTAACTGAACGCGATCGCTTAATTGCGCAAATGGATCGCGAACTTGAACCTTATGATGCACTATTGTGTCCTGTCGCGATGACACCTGCATTCACGCACCGCGCTACAGGGACAGCGATTGAAATCGATGGTAAAAACGTCCCTTATCTTATGGCATCAGGAGCGTATACAATTCCTTTTAGTTTCACAGGTCATCCGGTTGTTGTTATCCCGATTGGACAAACTGAAGATGGATTACCGATGGGAATGCAAATTGTAGGACAGCGGTGGTGCGAGATGAAACTACTCGCGATCGCACAACAGTTACACCAAGTTATCAATGCTTTTCAACATCCTCTCAGTTATTGACGCGATTCGCGCTTGAAGTAGTTACCTTACTATATGAATAAAACTCCCGATCAATAAATTGTTTGAATTCCAATAGCAGGAGCAACTCTAATTATGGTAAAAACTGCTTCAACAATGTTGCCGTTAGGGACTAAAGCACCACACTTCGAGTTACCAGATGTCGTAACTGGAAAAACAATTTTGCTCTCAAGTTTTGCTGGAAAGCCGCTGCTGGTAATGTTTATCTGTCAGCACTGCCCATTTGTCAAGCACGTCAAATCAGAACTCGCCAACTTAGGCAAAGACTACGCCAATAGCGATCTAAAAATCGTTGCGATTAGCTCTAACGATATCAACAAATATCCAGATGATGCACCAGAACAATTAAAAGTCATGGCTGAAGAAGCTGGATTTTTGTTTCCAATCTGCTTCGATGAAAACCAAGAAGTTGCTAAAGCTTATACTGCGGCTTGTACGCCAGATTTCTTTTTGTTCGATGCGGATCAAAAGTTAGTTTATCGGGGTCAGTTAGATGATAGTCGACCAAGTAACGGTATCCCCGTAACCGGTAAAGATTTACGTGCAGCAATTAATGCGCTACTAACAGGGAAAACAGTTGATTCTAACCAAAAACCTAGTATCGGCTGCAATATTAAATGGAAACCTGGCAACGAACCAAGTTACTACGGTTAGAACATAGCAAAAAACAAGTCCTTGAACACATCAAGGACTTAATGCTTCTATCAGTTTAAGGTTAAGGAATCAGATGATTAGGCACTTTCAACGTCACCTAACTTTTTTGGTCAACATTTAAGTTGCCTGATTTACCTAAATCCAACTCCTCCTTACGGATTGTTTCTTGTGCGTTAACAGTCTCTTGATCCACAACTTTTTTCACCTTGACTTCTTCACGCACAAAAGCTTCTTTTTGAACGTCTGCTGCTTCTTCATGCAATTCTACACGGGCAACTTCACCCTCGCGGAAAGCATCACTTCCAGGAGTCGCGACAGCTTGAGTATTGGTAGGGGTTGTGCGTTCCACTACGACTTTTTCTTTTTCTACAGGTATCGAGACTTGCGCGGTTTCGGTTTCTACCTTTTTACCAATCGATACCTCGCCTGCTTTCCTCCGGGTCTTATTAGCGACTAACCGCTCTTCATAAAGCTTAAGCGATTGCTGGTCTTGCCGATTCATGTTGTATAAATCAGCGTCATGTTGGTAGTCGTAGGTATCGCGATTGTATTCTGTATTCGCGCGGGGCGCGACAGCACCTGCTGTAGTCGCTGTAGGTGCATCTAAGGATGCTGTTGATTCTAGCGTTTGTGGACGATATACTCCACGTACGCGCTCTTCATAATCGTAGTCTACGCGCAAATCGTCGCTAAATTCGGGTAAAGCTTCGACTTGCTCTTTTGTTAAGCCTGATGCGATAACTCTTCTTGCACTTTGGTCAATCCGCGCACGACCGACGGGTAATAAAACTTCTTTACCGAAAATCCAGAAACCTGTATCAACCACAAAGTAGCGAAAGTGTCCGGCTTCGTCTACCAAGATATTTTTGATAGTACCAACATTCTCGTTGTTTACGTCTGTGTAAACATCAAATCCTTTAATATCGCTACCGTCAAAACTATCGCGATAGTCAGGATCGAAATCTTCCAGTTTGTAAAGAACCATGTTGTACCCTCCTGTTGATTTCATCTATTAACTAGCCTAGAAAGTTATTGTGTTAATCCATCTTTCTGAGGTAGGAGTTCAATTTTAAAAAATTCCTATCTCAGGGTTGTGTATATCGATGAACTACACGGACAATACACGGTGACTATCAAGCAGGAGTTAGCAAAAATAATGCTATTTTTAGTAAAAGTAGCCAAGCGATCAAGCTTTACTCTTTCTTTGGGTATATTACGAAAATCCATTTAAAGATAGAACTTCGTTGAGAGCTTATGCTAATAATCGTTGCTGTAAAAGTTCTAACTGAGAATACCAATACAATTTAGTACAGCAATCAAAGAATGTCTCTTACCAACTGTAAAGAAAGGCTATCAAAGCAACGGCTGCTCACACACAGCATTAAAGAAAACTTTTGAAGGCTTAGCTTCAAGATATCAAGGAAAAGTCATAAATACTCTGAAAAACTTGCAATTTATTTAAACACGTTATCAAGAAACCCTTTCTATCGAGAGAGGGAGAAGATTAAAAAGGTAATAAAGGTATTTTTAGATTAAGAACAAAGCTTTTGAGAAGGAATGTGTAAGGATGTCTAGCTTTTCCACAAAAGATATAGCACTATTAAGTTTAGGATTAACTGTAGTTGCTCCGTTAGTTAGTGTTGCACCAGCGATCGCACAAACAACTTTTCCTGATGTACCTCAAAATTATTGGGCACGACCGTTCATCGAATCACTTACAGCACGAAACATCATTGCTGGCTATCCTGATGGTACGTTTAGACCCGAACAAGTAGTGAAACGGGATGAATTTTCAGCGCTTGTGCGTAGGGCTTTTGATGCTGAACAAGTCCGAGATATTCCTGATGCGAGTACGTTTAATGACGTCCCTGAAGGATACTGGGCAAATCCGGCAATTCAAGAAGCCTACGAGCAAGGCTTTATGGAATCTGAAAATAACAATTTCCGCCCCAGAGAAGAGATTGAACGAGCAGAGGCGCTTGTAATTTTAATGCGAGGATTGAATTTAGCACCCGCACAAACAGCTACCGCCGCACCGCAAACAACTGCAGGACAAACAACACGAGCTACTCGCCGCGCGCAAAGAGGTACAATTCCGTTTGCGATCGCATCCTTAATGCAACCTGTATTTAGCGCAATAAGTCAAGTCGCACCCGCACAAGCATCGCCACCTGAAACAACAACCCCGCCTGACACGCAAGCCGCAGTTAGCCGCCCACCCTCGGAAATTGTCAGTACCTACTACGTTGATGCGGCACAAATTCCCCCAAACGCAGTTGAAGAGGTTGCTAGAGCTACGGAAGCCAATATTGTTGTGAATTATCCTAACGTACGCGTTTTGAATCCTACTGAACCTCTAAGCCGCGCCAGCGCAGCTGCGTGGATTCATCAAGCATTAGTTCGTCTAGGTAGAATTGAGCCTCTCACTCCAAATGTAGAAGCGACAAAATATATCGTTGGTCGTTCTACGTTTGAAAATCAGCAATAGGTCATTGGTAATTGGTAATTGGTAATTGGACGTTCATAAGTTTATTACCTATTACCAACCCATTACCAATTGAATTTGTGGTTGCTTGAGGTAAAAGGAAATTTAAATCAGTTTATCATCTATTACCAATTACCACCTTAAGCTTTGGGCTTATACGTCGAAACAACCTGCAATTCCTTCAACTGCTTGTCATCCACACTCGAAGGCGCATCGGTTAACAAACACCGTGCTTGTTGTGTTTTGGGAAACGCGATGACATCCCGAATCGACTCTTCGCCAGCCAGTAACATCACCAAACGATCTAAACCGTAAGCAATTCCGCCATGCGGTGGTGTTCCATAATCAAACGCTTCTAAAAGAAAGCCAAATTTATTTTGTGCCTGCGCTTGCGAAAGTCCAATTGCGTCAAAAACTTGTTCTTGAATTTCGCGTTGGTAAATCCGCAAACTTCCACCACCAACTTCGACACCATTTAATACCAAATCATATGCTTGGGCGCGGGCGGTTTTAAGATCGCGCAAGTCATCAGGATGCGGCGCGGTAAAAGGATGATGCAGCGCTTCTAAACGCTTTTCGTCGGCATTCCACTCAAACATCGGGAAATCTGTCACCCATAGTAAGTTAATTTTATCAAGGTCGATTAACCCTAATTCGCGTCCAATAACTAGCCGCAATCGATCTAAAGTTTTATTAACAGTTGCAGTATCACCAGCACCAAAAAGTAACAAGTGCCCTGCTGTTGCACCTGTACGCTGCAATAATTCTTGCTTTTGTTCAGCGGTGAGATTGTCTTTAATCGCGCCAATGGTGTCAATCTCACCGTCATCGCGCACGCGAATGTAAGCTAAACCTTTAGCACCAGCTTCGATGGCTTCTTTGAAGAGATCGCCGCCAGGTTTAATCCGGACATTAGAAATAATGTCATTTCCGTGAGGAATTGGCAGAACTTTCACAGTACCACCAGCGGCGATCGCACCTGAGAATACTTTGAAGCCAGAATCTTTTACTAAATCGGAAACATTAACAAGTTCCAACCCAAAGCGCGTATCCGGTTTATCACTACCATAACGTTCCATCGCTTCCATCCATGTTAAACGCGGGAAAGGACGTGGAAGTTCGATTCCTTTAACGGTTTTGAAAATATGACAAACTAAACCTTCGTTGAGTTCGAGAATTTCGGCTTGTGACATGAAACTCATTTCCATGTCGAGTTGTGTAAATTCTGGTTGTCTGTCGGCGCGTAAGTCTTCATCGCGGAAACACCGTGCAATTTGATAGTAGCGATCGCATCCTGACACCATCAGCAATTGTTTAAATAACTGTGGTGACTGCGGTAAGGCAAACCATTCACTTGGATTAACGCGACTAGGAACAAGATAATCGCGTGCGCCTTCGGGTGTAGAACGCGTCAGAATCGGTGTTTCAACTTCAATAAAGTTGTATTCGTCTTCGAGGTAACGCCGAATTGCTTTGACAACTTGGTGACGCAACTGCAAATTTCGACTCATGCGACTCGTGCGGATGTCTAAATAGCGATATTTTAGCCGCAAGTCTTCGCGCACTGTTTCGGTATCAGATGTTGCGACTTGAAAGGGTAATTGCTTGTGTACAGCGTTGAGAAGCTTTATTTCATCGGCGTAAATTTCGATTTCACCTGTAGGTAGGCGTGGGTTAAGCGATTCGGGCGGACGCTGGGTGACTCTTCCGGTAATCTGGACGACGTATTCGTTTCGCAGTGCGTTAGCTTGCGCGTAAGATCCTGGTGTACGTTGCGGATCGCTGACAATTTGCACAATGCCAGTACGGTCGCGTAAATCTAAAAATATCACGCCCCCATGATCGCGGCGACGGTCTACCCAGCCATTTAGGGTGACAGTTTCTCCAATATTTGAGGAACGCAATTCGCCGCAATAGTGAGTTCGCATAGTTGCTTGAGTTTTGTCGCTGGTGATTAAATAAGGTAACAGTTGTCAAAGTCTTTCTATATATCTAGCATCTGCTGAGAAAACAGACACAGATCTAGATATCTTACTATGAATCAGGCTAACGATTACCAACTCCTTACCAATTACCAATTACCAGGTGGCGCGATAAACTGTTGAAACTGGAATATATGTAGTTTAATTTCTTATGCCTAGTTTTTTATTGGAAGTTGGTACAGAGGAATTACCTGCGGATTTTGTGGGAAGTGCGATTCAACAATGGCGATCGCTGATTCCGCAGAGTTTGCAAGACAATAGTTTGTCGGCGAGTTCGATTGACGTTTACGGTACTCCTCGACGATTAGCAATTGTGATTCAAGGATTACCCACGCAACAACCAAATCGCGAGGAAGAAATTAAAGGTCCACCCGCCCAAGCGGCGTTTAAAGATGGACAACCAACGAAGGCCGCGGCAGGATTTGCCAAGAAGCAAGGCGTTGCACTTGAAGCGCTGGAAATTCGCGCTACAGATAAGGGTGATTTTGTCTTTGTACAGCAGCGCATCCCTGGACGACCGACTGCCGAAATCTTAACAGAATTAGTCCCACAGTGGATTACGAAACTCGAAGGTAAACGCTTGATGCGGTGGGGTGACGGCGATTTGCGGTTTGTGCGACCGATTGTCTGGTTAGTGACGTTGCTCGATGATGCTGTATTGCCTGTAGAGTTAGAGAATGGTTCAGAAAAGATTAAGAGCGATCGCTTTAGTCTCGGGCATCGCGTCTTATCGCCAGAAAAGTTAGTAGTTGACCATCCTAATAACTACGTAGATATACTACGACGTGCTTTCGTTGAAGTCAACCCACAGCAGCGACAAAATCAAATTCAAGAACAGACACAAGCTGCTGCCCAAAAAGTAAAGGGAACTACGCAGATTTATCCTGATTTATTAGCAGAAATAACGAATTTAGTAGAATTTCCAACTGCCGTTGTTGGTAATTTTGATGATGAGTTTTTGAACTTACCTACGGAAGTCATTACAACGGTTATGGTGACTCAGCAGCGATACTTTCCTGTATTTAAAGCTGATAATTCTGACGAGCTTTTACCATACTTTATTACGATTTCTAATGGTGACCCAGCAAAATCAGATATTATTGCTGCGGGTAATGCAAGAGTAATTCGCGCTCGATTAGCTGACGCTCAATTTTTCTACAAAACTGATTTATCAAAACCATTAGAAAGCTATTTACCACAGCTAGAAACCGTCACTTTTCAAGAATATTTAGGTTCAGTTCGCGATAAAGTCACGCGATTAAGTAAGATTGCTGAACTTGTTTCTACACAATTAGGGCTATCAGAAAATGAGCGCGACTTAATTCAACGCGCCGCTTTGTTATGCAAAGCTGACTTAGTGACACAAATGGTGTATGAATTTCCCGAACTTCAAGGAGTTATGGGGCAAAAGTATGCTTTGGCAAGTGGCGAACCTGAAGCCGTAGCCACCGCAATTTTTGAGCATTACTTACCACGCGGCGCAAGCGATCGCTTACCAAGAACCATTACAGGTCAAGTCGTTGGTTTAGCCGACCGACTCGACACGTTAGTCAGTATTTTTGGCTTGGGAATGATCCCAACAGGTTCATCTGATCCTTTTGCTTTAAGACGTGCCGCCAATGCCATAATTAATATTACCTGGAGTGCCAACTTACAACTTAATTTACAGCAGCTATTAGAGCAAGTAGCTACAGATTTTGTCACCGCGCATCCTCAAGCGCGATGGGATGAATTAGTACACCAACTCCAAGAATTCTTCTTACAACGCCTGCGCACTCAATTACAAGAGGAAACAGTTGATTATGATTTAGTGAATGCTGTTTTAGGAGATAATGACTTTGAGTACAAGTTGCGAGCGCTACAAGATTTACTAGACGTACGCGATCGCGCTTTATTTCTCCAATCCATTCGTAACAATGGTGAGCTTGAGAAAGTTTACGACACGGTAAATCGTTCAACAAGATTAGCTGCGCAAGGAGATTTAAATACTACCGAGTTACATCCACAATTAATCAATCAAGAACTATTTCAAAAATCATCCGAACAAGCATTTTATGATGCCTTGGTACAACTCGAACCAAGAACAATTGCTGCCCGTACTTCGCGTGATTATCAACAATTGATAACAGCATTAGCAGAAATTGCCCCTAAAGTAAGCAACTTCTTCGATGGACCAGACAGCGTTTTAGTGATGGATTCTGACCCAGAAATTAGACGAAATCGCCTAAATTTACTAGGACTATTACGCAATCATGCCCGCGTGCTAGCAGATTTCGGTGCAATTGTCAAAACTTAGCTTCATTCACTATATATCAATTAAATGTAGAATGCCAAAGATGATGTAATTAAGTAAACAAGCTGGTAAGTGGTGATTGACAATAATATGAGGTCAACTTCCTACTACCCATTACCCATCGCCTGACCTCAAAATATGATATTAAGTTAGGATCGCCTTCTCCTAAAGCTCTTCTACCGTCTTTCTACCCTATACATAAATTTTATTACCGATCAATGAAGCCTTATCTTGCCGCCGCAATCCAAATGACGAGCCTGCCTAACTTAGAGAAAAACTTAGTTCAAGCAGAAGAATTAATCGAACTTGCTGTGCGTCAAGGTGCCAAGTTAGTGAGTTTGCCAGAAAACTTTTCTTACTTGGGAGAGGAAACAGCAAAGATTGCGCAAGCAAGTGCGATCGCTCAAAAGAGTGAAAAATTCCTCAAAACAATGGCACAGCGCTTTCAAGTCACAATCCTGGGTGGTGGGTTTCCCGTACCTGTAGACAGTACAAAAGTCTACAATACTGCTTTACTCATCGATCCTAGTGGTCAAGAACTCTCGCGCTATCACAAAGTTCATCTGTTTGATGTCAACTTACCCGACGGTAACACCTACCGCGAATCAAGTACAGTGATGGCAGGAAACCAACTACCCCCTGTATACGCTTCCAAAGATCTCGGCAATCTCGGACTTTCGGTGTGCTACGATGTAAGATTTCCTGAACTTTACCGCCACATGGCACTCAAAGGCGCAGACATTCTTTTCGTTCCGGCTGCGTTTACAGCATACACCGGAAAAGACCATTGGCAAGTGCTACTGCAAGCCAGAGCCATCGAGAATACTTGCTATATTATCGCCCCAGCACAAACCGGACAACACTACGCCCTGCGTCAATCGCACGGACACGCAATGATCGTCGATCCTTGGGGAGTCATCTTAGCCGATGCTGGAAATTCGCCAGGAGTTGCGATCGCGGAAATTAACCCAACGCGCTTAGACCAAGTCCGCAGACAAATGCCATCACTGCAACATAGCGTGTTTTTGTAGGAGCGAGGAAGCGAGGGGTGAGGGAAGAATAAATTCGCTATCGATTCTAGAATTTAAATAATTATCGAGTGCGTTTATGAGGTTGTCAAGTTGAAAATATTGCGAAGAATCTTACTGATTGGGACATTATTATTCTTTTTGATTGGTGGTATTGAAGAGAATGCGATCGC
The DNA here is from genome assembly GCF_001904655.1 of Chroogloeocystis siderophila 5.2 s.c.1. NCBI lineage: Bacteria > Bacillati > Cyanobacteriota > Cyanophyceae > Chroococcidiopsidales > Chroococcidiopsidaceae > Chroogloeocystis > Chroogloeocystis siderophila. Next base: position 22,405 of record NZ_MRCC01000008.1, read on the forward strand.
ACAATCAAATACAGCAACCCAAGTCAAAGTGATCGAAACCGAAATGGCAATTGAACTATTACCATCAACAGTACCTGCGGGTGCCATCAAATTCATTGCCTACAACCAAGGTCAACTTCCCCACGAAATGGAGATTGTCAAAACTGATTTACCACTCGACCAAATGCCCATCAAAGACAACCGACTCGACCGCAAAAAAGTCGGCGAAAAAATCGATGAAATCGAAGCCGAAGATCTTCCCAGCGGTGCAACAGCAACACTCCTCACCAACCTCCAACCTGGAAGATATCTCATCGAATGCAACATTCCAGGACACTTCCCAGCCGGAATGAAAGCCGAACTCTTTGTTGAGTCAAGCTAACACATTCTCGACAGCAAAAATACTCTGCGCTCTTTGTTTCTGGAATTGCTGCGCGTCTACATTAAAAAAACGGGTAGCCCGACGACCACCCGCCCCAAAAACCAACCAACAAATCTCTTACACAGAAACTGTCTTCTTCGTTACAGCGCTCAATTCACCCTTAGCGTATTTGGCTGCAAACTCATCGAGCGAAACTTGCTTGATCTTGCTAGCTTGACCAGCAGCTTCAAACTGTTGATAGCGGTCAGCACAAACCTTCTGCATATACTTAATCGAAGGCTTGAGGAAGTGACGCGGGTCAAACTCCTTAGGATCTTTTGCCAAAGCTTCGCGTACTGCTGCGGTAATCGCCAGACGGTTGTCAGTATCGATATTTACCTTACGGACGCCACTCTTGATACCTTTTTGAATTTCTTCTACAGGTACACCGTAAGTTTCAGGAATTGTACCACCATACTGGTTAATAAGTTCTAGCAGATCTTCAGGTACTGAAGAAGAACCATGCATTACCAAGTGGGTATTTGGTAGACGACGGTGAATTTCTTCAATTCGGCTAATTGCCAAAATTTCGCCAGTCGGTTTGCGAGTAAACTTGTAAGCACCGTGGCTAGTACCAATTGCTACCGCCAAAGCATCAACTTGAGTTTGCTCAACAAAATCAACTGCTTGGTCAGGATCGGTTAATAGTTGGGAGTGGTCAAGTTTACCCTCGAAACCATGACCATCTTCAGCTTCACCCATACCAGTTTCTAAGGAACCCAAACAGCCGAGTTCACCTTCAACGCTAACACCGATCGCGTGAGCAACTTTCACGACTTCACGGGTAACATTAACGTTATACTCATAACTTGCAGGAGTTTTCGCATCTGCTTCCAGCGAACCATCCATCATCACGCTGGTAAAGCCATTTTTCATCGCAGAGTAGCAAGTTGCTGGCTCATTACCATGATCCTGGTGCATGGCAATAGGAATGTAAGGATAGGTTTCTACTGCTGCTAGAATCAAGTGACGCAAAAAGTTTTCACCAGCATATTTACGTGCGCCACGAGAAGCTTGTAAGATCACGGGGCTATCTGTCTCTTTAGCAGCCTGCATAATTGCCTGGATCTGCTCCATGTTGTTCACGTTGAAAGCTGGAATGCCGTAACCGTTTTCAGCCGCATGATCCAACAGCAGCCGCATTGGTACGAGCGCCATAGATAGTCCTCCTAATTTTGATAATCAGCTAGTCGTCTTAAGACAAACGTAATTCTTACGCTAATCTTAAGATAATTTTCAACTTATAAGCAATTATATTCAGAGAATACTTTGGGATCTTTATTTCTGGTAATTCTCCCTAACTCGTCAACGAGAGAAACTTTATACAAGTTTTATACAAAGTCAATAGCTACGCTACGACTTTCATTGTCATAAAAAACAGCTAGAACCGTTGTAATCTATGTATAGCTTCCAGCAATTAAATATCCATGGGTCGCCCGGGATTCGAACCCGGAACTAATCGGTTAAAAGCCGAGTACTCTACCGTTGAGTTAGCGACCCAGATGCCTGATGCTTTTTGGCAACTTTATTAAGATACCACATAAATTCAGAATTTGGTAAAAATTTCTATAAAAAAGTGATTTTCATATTTACCCAAGTATTCAAACTTGCACCAGGTTCTAAGGAGATCAAATCAGTGCCTGTATTGAGGGCATTACGCGGTGCAGTCCACGGCTCGACACAGTAAAAGTCTTTGCCTTTTTGCGTCCAGAAAACGAAGGTTGTGTAATGCGTATCATCCCAACTCAGGTGTAACTGTAAACCGCGATCGCGGTCGCGAACACTGGCATTTGCAGCATTCAGCGGTCGAAACGCAGCGTCGATCTCATCCTGCTCAAAATCAAAACCTGTAAAGGCGTGATGCGTCTTGGTACGCTGGTCTTGATATTCCGTCGCGGGGATAGTGAATTGCAACTGCGTTTTATCGTGTACCAGAAAGTAAGGATGTAGTCCTAACGAAAAGGGCATAGCAACTGCGGAGTGGTTTGTAATACGTTGCAAAATCGCTAATTGATTTGCTTGTAGCTGATATGTAAACGCTAGCTGAAAATTGAACGGATAGACTGCACGCGTCGTTTCGTTGCTTTCTAGAACGAGCGTTATACTGGCTTGGTTCTGCGTATCCTCGTCAGTGACTTTCCAGGGTAAGTCGCGGGCAAAGCCGTGTTGTTTGAGCGTGTAGTGTTGCCCATTGTGCGTATAAGTATTGTCTGGTAAATTTCCACAAATCGGAAATAAAATCGGAATTCCACCACGTACGCTCAAGTCCGGATTCGCAAACCGTTCCGCGTCTAAGTAGAAAATCTCTTGACCTTGAATCGACCAACGAGCGACAATTCCGCCGCGTTCGGGGACAATCTCTACAACTGAATTAGCGGCTTTATCGACGAGGGTGTAGGTTTTGTATTGTTGTTGAGAACAGGCGATCGCAAACACGATAATTCCCTATAATTCGCTGAAAATCGATAAAAATACAAGACGGGTAATTGGTAATAGGAGCGTTCTCTAACCTTTTACCAATTAGCCATTGCCCAAGCAAATATTGTGTTGCCCATCACAGTTGATTAATCTTCTGCAAAGATGTAGCGATACAATTCATTAGGATCTGGCTCTGGGCTACTTTCAGCAAACTTCACCGCTTCGTCAATTTCTTGCTGAATTTGCTGTTCAATTTGTTTCAATTCTGCCTGCGATGCCAAATTCTGCTCAGTTAAATACGCAGCAAGTTTCTTGATGGGATCGCGGGCAAACCAAAATTCTTTTTCGTCTTTGCTGCGCAATTCATCCGGATCAGCCAGTGAGTGACCGCGAAAACGATAGGTCAATGCTTCAATTAGTGTAGGACCTTCGCCTGCGCGAGCGCGTGCTACAGCTTCTTGCGCAACTTGGCGCACAGCTAAAACATCCATGCCATCAACTTCGACGCCCACCATGCCAAACACGCTAGCTTTCTTATAAATTTCTGGCTGCGAGGTTGCGCGTTCGTGCGCCATACCGATCGCCCACTTGTTATTTTCGACAACATAAAGAATCGGCAGTTTCCACAACGCCGCCATGTTGAGACATTCAAAAAATTGACCGTTATTACAAGCGCCATCGCCAAAAAAGCAAGCCGTCACTTGATCGGCACTTTCATCGCCCATCACCTCGCGACGATACTTCGATTGAAACGCTGCGCCTGTAGCCACTGGAATGCCTTCCGCGACAAATGCATAACCACCAAGCAGGCGATGTTCTTCGGAGAACATATGCATCGAGCCACCCCGCCCTTTACTACAGCCTGTGGCTTTGCCGAAAAGTTCTGCCATCACTTGTTTAGCTGGTACTCCTGCACTCAACGCATGAACGTGGTCGCGATATGTACTACAAACATAATCTTCGCCAGGGCGCATCGATTGAATCACGCCAGTTGAAACGGCCTCTTGCCCGTTGTAAAGATGGACAAAGCCAAACATTTTGCCTCGGTAATACATTTCCGCGCACTTGTCTTCAAAGTAGCGCCCCAAAATCATGTCTTCGTACAGCCGCAAACCTTCTTCTTTACTCAGTTGCGCCGTAGTTGCAGAAAAGGTGGGTAATGTTCGTTCTTGTACCATTGCTGTATCGTATCCTCGTAGTAGGATGAATAGTTGTATACTGTCTAGTATCTCAAGTTAGGTAACTTTAACTATTGTGGGCAGATCCGTGTTGCGGATAAAGCTCTCAAGTTATTATAATTGCACGGTTTTGCTGAGACGGAAAAACGTTCGTTTAAGTTGGTTACTTGCGGTGCAGGGGAAGTAAGCTGTGCAAATTCCACTAGACTACTACCGAATCTTGGGACTGCCAGTCGCGGCAAGTCACGAACAATTACAACAAGCTTATCGCGATCGCCTACAACAGTTACCGCGGCGCGAGTATTCACCTGCAGCGATCGCCGCCCGCAAGCAATTGATCGAGCAAGCGTACGCAGTTTTATCTGACCCTATACAGCGTAAGACTTACGATACAAATTATTTCGCGCATCGCTACGAACAGCAACCAACACTAAAAGACACGGAAAATTCAGAATATCTCGTTGAGGATATTTTCGCGCCGCACACGCCGATTATCGAGATTGCAGATAATTTATTCGCTGGTGCTTTGCTGATTCTTCAAGAACTCGGCGAATATGAACTTGTTTTAACATTGGGAAATTCGTATCTCAATCACTCGTACCGCGAAAATGACGATCAACTCCGCGCCGATGTTGTGTTAACCGTTGCCTTAGCATATTTAGAACTAGGGCGCGAACAATGGCAGCAAGGAAACTATGAAAGTGCGGCGAACTCGCTACAAAACGGCGAACAACAGCTGACGCGCGAAGGTATGTTTCTTAACATCAGAAACGACATTGCCGCAGACCTCAATAAATTGCGTCCCTATAGAATTTTGGCATTGCTTGCCGAACCAGAAGGCACAAGCTTAGAACGCCGACGTTTGGGACTCAAGTTATTACAAGATATCCTTGATGCGCGCGGCGGAATTGATGGTGCAAGTGATGATGGTTCAGGGTTGAGTCTTGATGACTTTCTACGCTTTATTCAGCAACTGCGCACTTACCTCAGCATATCCGAACAACAAACTTTATTTGAAGCAGAAAGTAAACGCCCTTCGGCAGTAGCCAACTATCTTGCGGTGTACGCCTTAATCGCGCGAGGCTTTACGCAGCGAATGCCTGTGCTGATTTCGCAAGCGAAGCAGTTGTTACAATATCTTGCTAAAACTAAGCGTCAAGATGTGTATTTAGAACACGCTATAGCAACGCTGCTTTTAGGTCAAACCATCGAAGCAAATCGCGCATTAGAACTTTCACAGGAACATGAACCATTAGAATTTATTCGCGAACATTCCCAAGGTTCTCCTGACTTATTACCTGGTTTGTGTCTTTATGCCGAACGTTGGCTGCAAAATGAAGTTTTTCCCCAGTTTCGCGACTTAAAACACCAGCAAGCTTCTTTAAAAGAATACTTTGCCGACGAACACGTTCAAACTTACTTAGAAGCACTACCCAACCAAAGCGACACCTCACAAACCGTGGCTACGGTAGCAACATCAACAACTCATACGGCATCTCAACCGCAAAGGCAAAAGTCAAACCGTACACGCAAGACGACTGCGAATACAGCAGTTCATACGACAAAAGATGGTACTACTACCGCAAATAAAGCTAGAAGTGTAACCTTAGAACCAACAACAGTGCAGACTACTTCAATGCAGCAGAAAGGGGGCTTGACAGTTGCACAAACATCTGCTATGCAACACGTACGCGTTCCCCAAAGAAAAAGACGCAAAAGAAAAGCTTTTGCGGTTAAAGACAAAACAATGATCGCTTTATTAGCCCTTGCCGGACTTGTTGGCAGTGTATTTGTCTTTGCCCTGCTTGGTCAAGCTTTCGGTTGGTTACGCCAAACCTTATATCCAGCACCGCCACCGCTACCAGGCGAGCAACTAGCAGTACAGTTAAACCAACCACTGCTTGCTATTCCTAGCCCTGGTTCGCAATTTTTGCCTGTTGTTGAACCGCTGGATGCGGCAACCGCCGAGCAAGTTATCCAGAGTTGGCTGTCGGCAAAAGCAGCGGCTTTTAGCACTGATTATGCGATCGAAGGCTTGCAAAACATTTTAGTCGATCCGGCGTTAGCACAATGGCAACAGCGTGTGAGGAGCGATCGCGCGAATAACCGCCATCGACAATTTCAGCACAATCTAAAAATAGATTCCTTACAAGTCAACGCGACGAATCCAGATTTGGCAACGGTACAAGCAACCGTTAGCGAAATTGCCCAAATTTACGATCAGGGAAAGCTGAATCAACGTGCTTCCTATGCTGATGAAAACCTCCGCGTTAGATACGATTTAGTCCGCAGCAATAGCGCGTGGCGAATTCGACAAATGCAAGTTTTGAATTAGCTTTTGCCGATGAGCGATTAGCCATTAGCTTCTACAATCATGATGGTAAGTCACGAATATAGTTAGCTTCCAAGGGACTGTTGTACAGCAATGGTCAATTAGGACATGATGGAAACTCAGAACCGTTGTCTTGTAAAGTTTGCGCTGAGCAAAGGATACCTCTGCACGGGGGGTTTGTGCTGATTCAACTAGCTTTTAATTCTGACCTCTGACCTCTGCTATATTATCTTCGCTCCTCACCCCTCAAGAATGACTCAAACGCTATTTGATGCCTACTTCCCACTGATTTTGTGGACCAGTTTAGGATTGTTATGCTTTCGCTTTCTGCCGCAAACGTTACCACGCCTGCTAGGACGTAGCCTATATTGGGTAGGCATTCCCATAGAAATTTTGGCACTCGCGCGACAGACAGATTTTTCGCAATCGATCGCGCTTCCCCCATTTATTACTTTCACAGCACTGCTTTTGGGGCTGGGTGTTGCCGTTTTGTGTTTAAAGATAATACAAAGACTTGCTTTTTTGCCGATGGCTGCGGCTTTAAATTCCCCAGCGATTCAAGGCAGTTTTATTTTAGCTGCGGTACTGGGTAATACTGGGTTTGTAGGACTTGCGATCGCGCCAGCGTTTATCGATCATACTTACCTAAACTGGATCGTCTTCTACAGCCTGACGCACAATCTAATTGGTACTTATGGCTTTGGTGTCTTTATTGCCAGTTACTTTGCGCGTGAAACGCATCAGAATCATTGGTGGGTGCAGCTACGAGATGTTTTTACTGTACCAACGCTGTGGACTTTTGTGCTGGGCTACCTGACACGCGATATTGAATTACCTGCTTTAGTAGAATCAGGACTGCAAGCATCGATTGGAATTGTCATTCCTGCGGCGTTTTTGCTAACAGGAATGCGACTTGCCCAACTACGCGGGTGGAAGAGTTTAAAGCTTGCAGTTATGCCCGCGATGCTAAAAGTCGTCGTTATTCCTGGGTTAGTCGGTATTTTAACGACGTTATGTTTAGGATTATCTGGCGATCGCCGTCTAGCTATGGTCTTGATGTCAGGAATGCCTTCAGCGTTTGCTGGATTGATTTTCGCTGAAGAATACAATTTAGAACGCGAATTAGTCGCAAGCTGTATTGTTGTCTCTACGGTTTTATTGCTGCTTGTATTACCTTTATGGTTATTTCTATTTCAATAAGTCATGACGAGGTGGAATCAGAGGCTGGAAATTGGGATTTAAGGGATGTGTTTCAAATTCTCACTTTATAGAAGAGGCTAGTATTTTTTTATAACCCTGACCTCTGATCCCTAAACTCTTCTAATTTCGCGGCGCGAGTTGTAGAATTTGTGCGGTTACGGCAAGGCTTTCTTCATAAAGTGCCTCATGTCCGACACGTTGCAGTTGTTGACTCAACAAAATTTCTGCTTTTTGGTCAGCAAGCGATGATACTTGCTGAAAACGACACGCTTGGGCACCGCCGCCGACTTCCATGCGCATACAGCCACCTGTTTCCGAACACACTACCGTACAGCAATCAGCTTTAGGGTTCGTCGAGTTCAAGCGCAGCGCGAGTAAATCTCCAGGAATCTCACCGCTATCAGCTGTAGGAATCGCTGCTAACTCGGCTTCAACTTGGCGTTGGTCTTGAGCGGTAAACCGAATACGCTTAATTTCGTAGTCGCCTGCTTCCTGCTCAAATTCGCACGGATGCCAATGCAGGCGACTTGCCAACCAACCTAAAAATAGCAGAGCTTGTGCAGGGTTACCTTTTTCGTAATCGATCGTAACGCGGTCTACTTCAGTTAAAGCCGCACGTCGCTGCGGCGGGTCAAATGCTTCTGCTGTTAATTCTTGCCAAGCTGATATGCGTCGCCAGTTGAGGTCGGCGATTGGAATACCTGCTTCGACGAGTTCTTGGACGCGCAATAGCCCGAATTCGGGGGCATTAAAGCCACTAGAGTCTACAATTACCGAATTACAGACAGATGCGAGACGCTTGAAAAGTGGATTGTGATGATCCGGCGTTGTCTTCCACCACATAAACTTGGGCAAGTCACCGATAAGAAGTGCCGCAATCATCCCTGCTATGCGTTCTAATCCGGCGGCAGTTCCCGTGAAGGTGATATATTCGCAACAAATCAGTGTTGTTGCAGATTGCTTCTGGATCGGACAATACGCTGAAACTTGTGCTGTCACGCCGTCATCATCACCGACAACGGGACAAAGTGTGATAATGCGACACGGGTTACGTAGCGCGACCGCATCAGCAATTTTAGGATTTCTGCTCGTATCCCAATTGTAAGGCGCATCACCATTAGCTGAAGCGTTTCCGTGTTGCTGTGCAACAGCTTCGCGTAATTTCGCCCGTGTTTCTGGTGTTGCCATACCACTAACAGGTAAGTCATATTTTTTCTGAAATTCACGGAGTGCGGCTTCAGTTTGCGGTCCAGGAATGCCATCGATTGGACCGCGATAAATATTTAAATTTGCGAGCAGGAGTTGCGTTTCTTCGGGTTCGTAAACAATTAGACTAAATGTTGTAGCACGAGTAGCTGCGGGACTTCCCTCACCGTTTCCAGTAGTCCCGTAACTTTGCCAAATCTTATTGAGTTCTGCCTCAATTTCACCGAGGGAAACATCCTTTGGCTCCTGAAGTGAAAAAATTGGAGGAGATTGAATTGCCATAATTTACTTTACAGTTTTAATGTGATGGGCTGTCAGTCGTTAGCTTTTAAGGTAGTTCAATTCTTTTTGTTTTTTTGCATAACAGGATTGTCTAGCAGCTGTCAGAGGTTAGGAGTGAATTTTGATTAGAACGAAAGCACTAACTCCTCACCCCTACTTGCTACTAAAGTCTACGCCAGTGGCGTCCATCGCGATTAATCAGGGCTTCGGCTTCGGCGGGTTCCCAAGTTCCGGCTTCATACTGCGGAATACTTGCAGGGTCAGCGGGTGCATCCCAAGCAGCGAGTGCAGGAGTCACAACTTGCCAAGCGAGTTCCACTTCATCAGCACGTGTAAATAAGGTTTGGTCGCCCATCATACAGTCTAATAGTAGGCGATCGTACGCATCCGAAGCGGCAAACCCGAAGGTTGAACCGTAGCTAAAGTCCATATCCACCGACCGAGTCCGCAAATCGGGTCCTGGCATTTTCACTTCAAAGCGCAGTGAAATTCCTTCATTCGGCTGAATTCGCATTGCCAGAATGTTTGTATTCATCTGCTGTGAAGCGGATTGAAAGATCAAATTTGGGACTTCGCGAAAATGAATCGAAATTTCCGATACTTTCTTTGGCAAGCGCTTTCCGGTGCGTAAATAGAATGGTACGCCGTTCCAGCGCCAGTTATCGATCATAAACTTCATTGCCACATAGGTGTTGGTAGTTGAGTTCGGATCGACACCTGGTTCCTCGCGGTATCCTGGAACTTTCTTGCCTTTCATCCACCCAGCGCTGTACTGTCCCCGCACTGCACACAAGTCTAAGTTTTGCACATCTGCTAAGCGCGTTGCTTGTAGAACTTTGACTTTCTCAGTCCGGAAACTCTCTGCATCGAGTGAATTTGGTGGTTCCATCGCCGTAAAGCAAAATAGTTGCATCAAGTGATTCTGCAACATATCGCGCAATGCGCCAGCGGTTTCGTAGTAGCCTGCACGGTCTTCTACGCCTACGGTTTCAGCAACTGTGATTTGCACGTGGTCGACAAACTGACGATTCCACAGCGGCTCAAAAATCGCGTTGGCAAAGCGAAAGACCAACAGATTTTGCACCGTTTCTTTACCTAAGTAGTGGTCAATGCGGTAAACCTGTTCTTCGCGACAGACTTTCTGCACAATGCGGTTGAGCGATCGCGCCGAAGCTAAATCTCGTCCAAAGGGTTTTTCAATCACCAAACGGTGTTTCACAGGATCGCTAAGCATTCCTGCTTCTCCGAGTTGCTGAATTGCTTCTGGGAAGAATTTTGGTGCGACTGAAAGATAAAATACGCGGTTGCCTTGCGTACCGCGCTTGCCATCAAGTTCGCTTAATAACTCTTTGAGCTTTTGATAGCTTTCGGGATTATCAATATCACCTGGGCAGTAGAATAATCCTTGAGAAAATTCTTGCCACAGTTCTTCGCGACCAAGACCGTCGGAAAATTGCTCGATTCCCTCGCGCATTTGTTCGCGGAAGTAGTCGTGACTCCAATCGCGACGCGCGACACCAACAATCGTTGTTTCTGGGGGAATGCGTCGTTCGCGGCGTAGTTTGTAAAGTGCTGGAACCAACTTACGCTGGGTAAGATCCCCTGATGCTCCAAAAATGACCAGAATCTGAGGTTCTGGCATTCTTTCTTGTTGCAACCCTACGCGCAGCGGATTTTCTAGCAGCGTGACCATAGTGTTTGTAAAGGTTTCGTGACTTGATTTAACAATTAGCAATTAGCAGTTTACCTTGCTTACTACTCGCTAATTGCTCACAACTAACTAGCTTAAACAGGGGATAATTTGCTTACCTTCTCTTCCAAAGAATCCATCAACGATTGGAAAGGTTTAACAAATTTGTCAATACCTTCGACGAGTAATTCATCCATGACTTCATCAAGGTTAATATTGATGTCTGGATCTTTAAGGCTCTCGATCAATTTATAAGCTTCTTCGATCCCAGTTTCAATGCGGTTATCAACATTACAGTGGTCAGCACAAGCTTCGATCGTGTTTGGTGGTAGAGTATTGACGGTATCTGGACCAATCAATTCATCGACGTACATCACATCGCTGTATTTAGGGTCTTTGGTACTGGTGCTTGCCCATAATAAGCGCTGAATTTTACCACCTTTTTCTTGAAGCGCTTTCCAGCGATCGCTACTAAAGATCTCCTTGTATTTCTGATACGCGATTTTAGCGTTGGCGATCGCGACTTTCCCTTTGAGCGCTTCGAGTTTTGCTTTTAGGCTCAAATCATCAATGCCTTCAGCAAGTTTGTCATCAATGCGCTTATCGATATTGCTATCGATGCGGCTGAGGAAGAAACTCGCAACTGAGGCGATATTGCTGATGTCTTTACCTTCAGCTACACGCTTTTCTAAACCGCGAATATAAGCCCAAGCTGCTTCCTCATAGCTTTTTACTGAAAACAGCAGCGTAACGTTCACATTAATTCCTTCCGCGATAACTTGCTCAACTGCGGGTAAGCCTTCTTTGGTACCAGGAATTTTGATCATGACATTTTCCCGACCAATTTCTCGGTAGTAACGCTTGGCTTCCTTGACAGTTGCTTCGGTGTCGTGTGCGATCGTCGGCGGTACTTCGATACTTACGTAACCATCAAGACCGTTCGAGGCTTCATACACAGGGCGTAGAATATCGCACGCATTACGAATATCTTCAAAAATCAGTGATTCGTAGATTTTATATGTTGGTAACCCCGCCTTGATCCCCGCTTCGATATCTGCGTCGTAGATGACGTTACCATTAATTGCTTTTTCAAAAATTGCTGGGTTTGAGGTGATACCACAAATTCCACCGTTTTCAATTAGCTGTTTGAGTTCGCCTGATTGAATCATGTCACGAGTCAAGTTATCCATCCAGATACTTTGACCGTATTCCTTGATTTCGATCAAGTGATTAGCGGGTTTTCTTGCTTGATCAGTCATTGCTATTCTCTCCTACTGATGTTAACGCTTTTATTCATTGAATAAGAAAATATGTTATGCAACTCGCTCCTATTGTGGTACGCGCGAACGAGCCATCATTGTTTTTTCGCTTTGTTCTTTTGCTTGTTGCTGAATAAATGACTCTACTAACGCAACGTTTTCCTTACTTCCAATAATCAAAGGTGTGCGTTGATGAAGTTGTCTGGGTACTACGTCTAAAATTTCCTGGGTTCCCGTACTTGCTCTTCCACCTGCTTGTTCAATCAAAAAGGCTAAAGGAGCAGACTCGTATAACAAACGAATTTTACCGTCAGGTTTTTTTGTCGTTCCTGGGTAGAGAAACACGCCACCTTGCACCAAAACTCGGTGAATATCACTCACCATAGCTCCACTGTAGCGTGCTGTATAACCTTCTGTACGATGCACGTAGCGAATATACTCGCGAATTGATTCTTCCCACTGCCAGAAGTTACCTTCATTAACGCTGTATACGGCTCCTTTTTCAGGAATTTGAATATTTTCTTCGGTTAAAATAAACTCGCCTAAACTAGGGTCAAGCGAAAACGAGTGTACGCCTTTGCCGATCGAGTACACGAGCATTGTGCTTGGACCATAAAGAATGTATCCTGCGGCAATTTGTTTGCGACCACTTTGTAATAAGTCAGTTGCTGCGCCATCGCTATCGTCTCCTTCTTGCTGTCTAATTGCAAAAATGGAGCCTAAGCTTAAGTTAATATCTGTATTCGAGGAGCCATCAATGGGGTCGTAAAGTAGTGTATAGCGACCTATCGGGCAGTTTTCTGGAATGTAGTAAGGTCTTTCCATTTCCTCGGAAGCTAAGCGACAAACTAGACCACTTTGCTTAAATACTGAGATGAAAACATCGTTTGCATAGACATCCATCTTTTTGACGGATTCACCTTGAACATTAACGTCTCCCGTAAAGCCCAAGACACCTTCCATTAAACCTGCACGGCTAAGACGTCGAGCAATGAGCTTACCAGCCAAGGCGATGCGATTCATCAAGGCGCTGAGGTCTTGTGCATCCGGCGAGAAGCTTTGGAGTTGCTGTAATACGTGCCGTGACAAAGTTGTACAATCGCGATCCAGCGCGTACTCGTAGTCTAGTGGTTGTTGCGCTTCAGCCATGTTTCTTCTCCCTATGTTTGTGGATCGCCTGTGAAAATTTTCGCGATCGCCAAGTTTGCGCCAAGTATAAACGCGTCTGACTTATGAGCGATCAAGCTATGGTTGAGTTATGCAATCGCCCTTAATTTCTATATTAAGAAGGAATTTCACTTGTGAAATCTGACTTTGGGTTAACTCACTTACTTCAAGCTTGACTGCTGACAATTTCAATTCACCGTAGCTTACGCTGAATTTTACTCTTTTTAAGCTCGTAGGCGCGTTACACTTAAGCTTAAATTCAGCTTGCGGCTAATTACTGCAAAGTTAGGGAAGTTTGATAAAGTGTTTCTCGCAGTTGATAGCGATCGCTCTTTAAAAGCCGTGAGGGGCAAAGCAATACCTCGCCCCTCATCATGATTGATAGTTAATGCCTCAGACGAAATTAAATCACATACTCAAGTTGCGGTTTCTCAGTGATATATTCTCGGCGTTGTAATTCCATTATAACTTTAGCTACACTTTCTTCGACGGTTTCTGCGGCGGTGTAGCAAACTATGTCTGGGTTTAAGGGTTCTTCGTAAGGATCGTCAATTCCTGTAAAAGCACGAATTTCACCCGCCCTTGCCATTGCATACAATCCTTTCACGTCGCGCATTTCACATACTTCTAGCGGAGCGTTAACATAGACTTCAACAAAGTTATCGGTTGTGTGACGCAACTCATCTCTAGCTGCACGGTAGGGACTGACGACAGCCGCAATGACAATCACACCGTTGCGACTCAAGAGATTGGCAACAAAGCCTATACGTCGAATATTTGTGTCTCGGTCTTCTCGGCTAAAGCCTAAGCCTTTGGAAAGGTTAGTTCTAACAACATCGCCATCGAGTAACTCTACTGAACAACCACGTTCTTTGAGTTCGCGCTCAATTTCTTTAGCAAGAGTCGTTTTGCCCGAACCACTCAATCCAGTTAGCCACAAGATTAAACCTTTGTTGTTCATTGTTAATTGCTGAGAGTTTGCTAAATGTATTGATGATGCAAGAGAAAAATCTTGATGCGTAAGCTATTCAATTCACACTCGTATTTATGGAATTAACTATGTCATAAAAGTTCCACATTTAGCACTCAATTTGCAAAGTGTGCAAGCTTACTGTCTAAAGATATACAACTGCGATCACGATGTCTAATTTGCGTTTGGCGATTTTGAGCTATTGCTTTGCATAATATAATTGTGTTACAAGTCGGATTATTTTTAGAAAAAATATTCTTTTTAAATTTGGTTCTTTATAAAGATTAATCTTATCTCAACTAGGTCGATAAAGCGTGAAGTTTAATGATGAGTGGGTAAGCATAATCTTCAGAAAAAGTATGTTTTAAGAATAACATTATTGATACAACAAACTGCGTGCTGATTTATCATGGCGGATTTACAGATTGGAAATACGATTTTGTGAAAGCTCCGCTTTATCGTTAAAATTCTGAAAACGCCATAAGTTACTTTCTAGTGAATCTTCGCACCCTCTTGAACCATGCTGAGTGATATTTTTCTGTTTAAATTCGATATCAACGCTACAACGATCGCCGGAGCGAGTTTGTGGTCTTTGGCTTTATACCTAGGGTTTTCGCCTGTCAGCGAGTGGGTCATCGATCAACTCAATCGCTGGTTTAATTTTGCTGAGCGATCGCTTTACAGCAGTGAAACTGAATTTGAGAAAACCCGCGTTGCCAGGGAATCGCAAAACGCCTTCTATGCCTCACTTTTTAGCATTGTGCCGTTTCTGATTGTCGGTAGCTTATGCAACTATGGTGTCGAAATTGGCTTAGGCAAAAGCTGGGCAATCAGCATGGGAATTCTCGCGTGCATGGGCTGCGGGGTGTATGAACTAGGGCGACGCGATGGACAGTCTTCGAGATAGCTGTTATAGCAAGGATCAGAGATCAAAGAATATTCATTCATTGATACTTGAATGTGTTGCATCACAACCTATCTTGACACACATCTATAATCTATCGTTAAAACCCTGAGTGCTGACCTCAGACCTCTTTCTTAATCAATAACTTCTTTGACGATGCTGGCTAGTTTTTGGGCTGCGCCAGATTCGCCGCGAATGTGACGAAGTTGTTCGTGCATGGCTGCTAGTTTTTCAGGATGGTTTAAGTAATCTAAGGCGAGTTCTGCGACGGCGTGCGGTTGTAAATTGCCGACAAGTTCGGGAACAACTTCAGACTTTGCCCAAATATTAGGCCATGCGAGTAAGCCTAGGCGTCTTAATGCTAGCCAATTAATTATTTTTGCCATGCTAGAGCCAACAACTGGTAAATTTGCTAATAGTCCTGGAAGTCCATCCCAAGCCCGCATCGCATCGAGTTGTTGCGTAGGAAGTAACACAATCATTGGTACAGCTAAAGCGCCTAATTCTGCTGTGTTCGCACCGACAGTTGTTAAGCACAGACTGCACTCGGCAAGTAAGTCATACGCAGGGAACTGCGTTTCTAACTCGACACGCAATCCGGTATTTGTTTTTAAAAATGGACGCGCCTCGGTTGTCATTAATTCAGCACTGACACCACCCAAACGCTCGATCATCGAATTGAATTGTGGATTCGCGCACTTGGCTAAAGTTTCCAAATCGAGTGTAGGCGCGACTGGAATCACAAATTCTGTTTCAGGTTTTTGATCGTGAATGTGTTGTGCGATCGCCAATCCTAACGGTACACCTTGAGTCAATTTTGCCGGCTTTGATCCTGGCAATAACCCAATCAATTCTTGTCGTCCCCTTACCCCTCGCCCCTCATTCCTCACCCCTTTTGATGCTTCTGCCATCAAGTCACCAACAACAGTAAACTTATGCCTGTATTGTGCAGGAATGCGCTCAATCAATTCAGCTTTCATTACACCAAAGCGATCAATCCAGCGATACCATCGCGCGTCCCATTCGGCATAAATAACGGTGCGGTAGCCGAGACGTTTGCCAATCACAACCGAAAAAAACTGATCCCCACCCAGAAAGAGAACGACACCGTGCTTGCGCCAATCCCAATTTGCGGCAGTTTTCCCTGTTAAAAGAAATTGCCAGAAATGTTCTGCGTCTTGAACGCGATCAACTTCTGGGTAACTTTGTGCGATCGCCGCTTCTTTACCACTTGCATTCGGACACGGCGACAAAATGACAGAAATACGGACTTGGGTGGAATCGCTTCCTAAGTGTTGACGCAATGCTTTGACAACCGGACGCACCCACGTTGTAATTTCTCCTGGACCATTCGAGAGAATCAAAATATCAATTTCGGGCATAAGTTGCATTATTAGCGGTAATCGGTAACGGGTAATTGTTGCTTAACACATTCTCGCTAATAACCAATTACCAGTTAGCAGCCTTAATGTGACGTTTGTTCTCACTCATTCGCTTATACCTCTAATAACTTTTATTAATTAGACATAAAGTTCATACTTGATGAGTTGTCAACAAATAAAAAGAATTATTGCAACATATTTATCAAATTGTGTCAGTTAAGCGCGCAAATTCTCGACAGGTAAGCATTTTCTGGTAAAAATCACTTCATAGCCTAAAAAAAAGAGAACACAAAACACGCATTGTCTTAAGGAGCCTTACCTGAATGTTTACACACGTCAAGTCCACCATTCGTCACATTGCTCCTGAAAGTCTCCAGGGACGTTCTTTAATCAAGGTGGTCTATGTCGTGCTTGAGTCACAGTACCAAAGTGCATTATCTCAAGCGGTACGCACGATTAATGCAAACAACTCATCTGTGGCTATTGAAATTAGCGGCTACTTGGTTGAAGAACTTCGAGAGGCAGGTAATTATGAGGACTTCAAACGCGACGTTGCCGAGGCAAATATATTTATCGCTTCATTAATTTTTATTGAAGACTTAGCAGACAAAGTTGTCGCCGCCGTCGAACCACACCGCGATCGCTTA
This sequence comes from Chroogloeocystis siderophila 5.2 s.c.1, assembly GCF_001904655.1. NCBI lineage: Bacteria > Bacillati > Cyanobacteriota > Cyanophyceae > Chroococcidiopsidales > Chroococcidiopsidaceae > Chroogloeocystis > Chroogloeocystis siderophila. Next base: position 39,440 of record NZ_MRCC01000008.1, read on the forward strand.
GATGCAGCGGTTGTCTTTCCTTCAATGCCGCAAGTGATGCGCCTTAACAAAATGGGTAGCTTCTCGATGGCACAGTTGGGGCAATCTAAAAGTGCAATAGCACAATTCATGCGCAAGCGCAAGGAAAAATCAGGCTCGTCGTTCCAAGATGGAATGCTCAAGCTGTTGCAAACGCTACCAAAAGTGCTGAAGTACCTACCTATGGACAAAGCACAAGACGCGCGTAACTTTATGTTGAGCTTTCAGTACTGGCTGGGTGGTTCCGCCGAAAACTTGGAAAACTTCTTGCTGATGTTGGCAGATAAATACGTACCTTCATTGCAGCAAAAGGTAAAATTCCAAGATCCCGTAACGTATCCTGATATGGGAATTTGGCACCCGCTAGCACCACAGATGTTTGAGGATGTTGAAGAATATTTCAACTGGTACAACAGCCGTAAAGACATTTCTGCGGATCTCAAAGATCCCTTAGCTCCTTGCGTTGGTTTAGTGTTGCAACGTACGCATCTTGTCACGGGTGATGATGCGCACTACGTCGCGATGGTGCAAGAAATCGAGGCAATGGGCGCACGAGTCATTTCGGTGTTTGCAGGTGGTTTAGACTTTTCTAAACCTGTAGATGCTTATTTTTATGATAAGGGGCGAGGAGCGAGGAGCGAGGAGCGAGGGAAAGGAGTTCCAATAGTTGATGTGGTGATTTCGCTGACAGGTTTTGCGCTCGTTGGTGGCCCAGCTAGACAAGATCATCCGAAAGCAATTGAGTCACTCAAGCGTTTGAATCGTCCATACATGGTGGCATTGCCATTAGTGTTTCAAACTACCGAAGAGTGGCAAGATAGCGATTTAGGATTGCACCCGATTCAAGTCGCATTGCAAATTGCGATCCCCGAACTCGATGGTGCGATTGAACCGATTATTCTATCAGGAAGAGACGGGACAACCGGAAAAGCGATCGCACTTCAAGATCGCATCGAAGCTGTTGCGCAACGAGCATTAAAATGGGCAAACTTGCGCCGCAAGCCAAAACTACAAAAGCGCGTAGCAATTACTGTCTTTAGCTTCCCACCGGATAAAGGTAACGTTGGAACAGCGGCGTATCTTGATGTGTTTGGCTCGATTTATGAAGTAATGCAGTCATTGCAGCGGAATGGCTACGACGTGCAGAACTTGCCAGAATCTGCCGAAAAGCTGATGCAAGAAGTGATTCACGACGCACAAGCACAATATAGCAGCCCTGAACTCAATATCGCCTATCGGATGTCAGTTCCGCAATACGAGGAGCTTACACCTTATTCAGAAAGATTAGAGGAAAATTGGGGACCACCGCCAGGACATCTTAATAGCGATGGACAAAATCTGCTGATTTACGGCAAACACTTCGGTAATGTCTTTATCGGTGTACAGCCAACATTTGGTTACGAAGGCGATCCGATGCGGTTGTTGTTCTCACGATCTGCAAGCCCCCATCATGGTTTTGCTGCTTACTACACATATTTAGAACGCGTTTGGCAAGCTGACGCAGTATTACACTTTGGTACGCATGGCTCGTTAGAATTCATGCCAGGAAAACAGATTGGGATGTCTGGCGAGTGCTACCCTGATAACTTGATCGGTACGATTCCGAATGTGTACTACTACGCGGCGAATAACCCTAGCGAAGCCACAATCGCCAAACGCCGCAGCTACGCAGAAACGATTTCTTACTTAACTCCCCCTGCGGAAAATGCTGGGTTATATAAAGGTTTGAAGGAACTGAGCGAACTAATCGCTTCGTATCAAACGCTCAAAGACAGCGGACGCGGAATTCCGATCGTGAATACAATTATGGACAAGTGTCGCATTGTCAATTTGGATAAAGATATTGCTTTACCCGAAGTTGATGCGAAAGATATGTCGGCGGAAGAACGCGATAAAATTGTCGGTTCAGTGTATCGCAAGTTGATGGAAATCGAGTCGCGACTTTTACCGTGTGGTTTGCACGTGATTGGTAAACCACCGACAGCAGAAGAAGCGATCGCAACTTTAGTGAATATCGCCGGACTTGATCGCCCAGAAGAAGAAATTTTGAGTCTACCTCGAATTATTGCGAATAGCATTAATCGCGATATTGATGAAATTTATCGCAATAGCGATCGCGGTATACTCGAAGATGTGCAATTGTTGCAAGAGATCACCCTCGCGACACGCGATGCAATCAGCGCTCTAGTCAAAGCCCAAACTGATGCAGATGGACGAGTTTCTAAGGTTTCTAAACTCAATTTCTTCAATATGGGTAAAAAAGAGCCTTGGTTAGAAGCATTGCATCAAGCAGGCTACCCCAAAGTTGATCCCCAAGCGTTGAAACCGCTGTTCGAGTATATCGAATTTTGCTTACAACAAGTTGTCGCCGATAACGAACTTGGTGCATTACTCAAAGCCCTAGAGGGTGAATATATTATTCCTGGACCTGGCGGCGATCCGATTCGTAACCCTGATGTTCTCCCCACTGGCAAAAATATCCACGCCCTCGATCCTCAATCGATCCCCACAACTGCTGCGGTACAATCTGCCAAAATTGTTGTCGATCGCTTGATTGCACGACAAAAAGCCGATAATGGCGGTCAATATCCCGAAACGATCGCGTGTGTTCTTTGGGGTACCGACAACATCAAAACTTATGGCGAATCCCTCGCACAGATTATGTGGATGATAGGTGTACGCCCTGTTCCTGATGCATTGGGAAGAGTCAACAAACTCGAACTGATTCCTTTAGAAGAATTAGGACGCCCGCGTATTGATGTTGTTGTTAACTGTTCGGGTGTGTTCCGCGACTTGTTCATCAATCAAATGAACTTACTAGATCAAGCTGTCAAAATGGCAGCAGAAGCCGATGAACCGCCCTCGATGAACTTTGTCCGCAAACACGCCTCGCAACAAGCCGAGGAAATGGGGATCAACTTGCGTCAAGCTGCTACCCGCATCTTCTCAAATGCTTCGGGTTCTTATTCATCTAACATCAACTTAGCCGTCGAAAATAGCACTTGGGATAGTGAAGCTGAGTTACAAGAAATGTACCTCAAGCGCAAATCATTTGCCTTCACCTCCGATAACCCTGGCACAATGGAAGAATCGCGGAAAATTTTTGAAAGTGCTTTAAAAACTGCAGAAGTCACCTTCCAAAACCTTGATTCTTCCGAGATTAGCCTTACCGACGTTTCACACTACTTCGACTCTGATCCTACAAAGGTAGTCGCGAGTTTACGCGGTGATGGCAAAACCCCAGCAGCTTATATTGCAGACACTACAACAGCTAACGCGCAAGTCCGTACCTTATCCGAAACTGTGCGCCTCGACGCCCGTACCAAACTACTTAATCCCAAGTGGTACGAGGGAATGTTGAGTCACGGTTATGAAGGTGTCCGCGAACTCTCAAAACGTCTTGTCAATACAATGGGTTGGAGTGCAACAGCAGGCGCGGTAGATAATTGGATTTATGAGGATACGAACACCACATTTATCCAAGATGAAGCAATGCGTCAGCGGTTAATGAATCTGAACCCGCATTCATTCCGTAAAGTTGTCGCGACTTTACTAGAAGTCAACGGACGCGGTTATTGGGAAACTAGTGAAAGTAATCTCGAACTACTCCGCGAGTTGTATCAAGAAGTCGAAGACCGCATCGAAGGAATTGAGTAGCTTTATATTATTAGTGTAGTGCGGGCAACTTGCCCGCCCCACTTTCTATTTTTTTTGGGATAAAGCATCTAATGACATCCCTAACACTCAACCTCAAACCTGTTATTGAATTAACAGATGAGCAATTTTTTCAGCTATGTCAGATTAATGAACTTGTTAGATTTGAACATAACCCAGATGGCACGTTATTATTAATGCCACTTGTTGGAGGTTTAACAAGTATTCGCATTGCCAATCTGATTTATCAACTGGGGATGTGGAATCAAGACAAAACAGGAATTGCATTTGCTGCGACTGGGTTTATACTACCAAATGGTGCAGTCCGTGCCTCAAACGTATCTTGGTTACAGCGCGATAAATGGAATGCACTGACTAAAGAACAACAAGAAAAATTTCCGCCCGTTTGTCCTGATTTTGTTGTAGATTTGCGCTCCAACGTAGATTGTTGGCAAAGACTACAAAGTAAAATGAATGAGTATCGAGATAATAGTGTTCAAATAGGCTGGTTAATTGATTTAGAAACTCAACAAGTTGAAATTTATCGACCCAATCGCGAAATCGAAGTTTTACACTCTCCTGCTACTTTGTCAGGAGAAAATCTTCTAGATGGGTTTATTTTAAATCTTGAAACAATTTGGTATTAATTAGAATATTAAAATTGTCCCTACTCTAAAAAAATGCAGTGTGAGTCAACAAGATAAACTGCTAGCTAAAATTTTATTAGGTACTTCTGATGCAAACATTCCTAAACTAAAGCAACGGGTGATGACTGCCTAAAATATGTTATTTAGTAACTGGTGATTGGTCATTGGAAAAAATATTTGTTAAGAGTTATCCATTAGCCATTATCTATTACCTAGCAGAAAAAAAATAAAACATTGTTTACTCTTTAACTATTGATAAAATGACTAATCAATGGGATGCTAAACTCTATGACCGCAACCACGCTTTTGTTTCAGAATTAGCAACAGATTTAATAGATTTACTTGCACCCAAAACAGGCGATCGCATTCTTGATTTAGGTTGCGGTACAGGTTATCTCGCTGACAAAATTGCCAGTCAAGGAGTAGAAGTAGTTGGGATTGACTATGCTGCAACGATGATTGAACAAGCGCGGAGTAACTATCCACATTTACATTTTGCAGTTGTTGATGCTAGAGAATTGCAATATAAAGAAGAATTTGATGCTGTATTTTCTAATGCTGTACTTCATTGGATTACAGAACCAGAAAAAGTCATATTGGGAATTCACCAAGCTTTAAAAACAGGTGGACGTTTTGTGGCGGAGTTCGGTGGTAAGGATAATGTAAAAGCAATTACTACAGCATTATATCAAGCTTTAAAAAATGTTCGTTATCCTATAGATAAAAAACTAAATCCTTGGTATTTTCCAAGTATTGCAGAGTATGGAAGTTTATTAGAAAAACATGGCTTACAACTCGTATTTGCTACTCTCTTCGATCGCCCCACTCGTCTAGAGGATGGCGAAAAAGGACTAGCCAACTGGTTGAAAATGTTTGCTAATAGTTTTTTAAATGCGTTTTCTCCTGAACAACAAGTAAGTATTATTTCTGATATAGAAAATCAATTACATCCAGTGTTGTATCAAAATGACACTTGGTTTGCTGATTATCGCCGTATACGGATTGTTGCTGTGAAAGAGTGAAGATTTAAAACCAATTCTGAAGAACACCTAATTGCTATCTTGAATATCGTATTTTAGCAATGCTTGAATGTGAGCTATCAAAGGAGGTAAATTATTTTAAACTGTATTCCAAAAAATTCTTAAATTAATTTGAAAGTATTCATGAGCAATTACATTTTGCATATTACTCATTAGTTGCCAAGGAAATTGAGGATACTGTAATTGAACATGAGGAACATTAACAGTTTCATTTTGCTCAAATTCCTCAAAACTCATGTTGGCTGTACAACGTTGAATACTATTTACAGAATTGAGAATGTCTTGAACATGGATTTGCCCGTTTCTAGAAGGCACAAATTACATCCTTCAACACAGACAGGTTCTTGCAAATGTTCTCGTAAAGCATCTTTAGTGCCTAAATCCACTGCACATCCTAAAATATCTTCTAGATAATGCTGAACTCTAAATAGCTCAAATAATCCTGCATCAATCGAAAATTCAACTAAAAAATCAACATCACTCTCAAATGTTGCCTCATTTCGAGCCACAGAACCAAATAATTCTAAAGATTTGACTTTTAGTTTCTCTAGCTTTTCCTGGTATGCTGCCAAAATTAATAAGACTTCTTACAGTTTCATTGCTAGATAATATTGCGGGCTTGTCCCTACTTAAATCTATCATGGGACAAAGTTGCAAGTAAAAGGAAGGATAGCCCAAATGGCTATCCCATAATTTAGTTAATTTAAATTACCGACTGATACCATGATAATCTTGAAAAGATCGATAGCAATTCTTTTGGTCATAGAGATAACATTCATCAGTAATCTGCTGCATTAAAGACCAGGAAAATTGCGATTCTTTATGAAGATACTCTGCCCAATTTTCTTTTAAGCTGCTGTACGCTAAGCGTAAATTATACGAAGGAATTGCAGTAGAAATATGATGTGGAACGTGAACATTAATATCGTGGCAGAGAAACTCAATCCAACGCGGATAGTTGCAGTGAAGTGTACCAGATAGTTGCGCTGTAGCTGCATTCCAATTGCTAGCTGGATGAAAAGGAACGTCTGATACGGTGTGATGAACTAGCGTAAACGTACTCATCCAGAAGTGGTAAACTAACCAGGGCATCAGCCAAAATTTCACAAAGCCCCAAATTCCCGTTGTCGCGATTAAAGCTGGAAAAGCGATCGCCGCAAAGATCGCCACAACTGATACTGATAGCTTCACCTGATTGCGGTTCTTACCAGAAAACTGCGACCAATCAAAATGCATAATTGCCCAGTGTGCAATTGATCCTACCCACCAAAATCGACCGCGTACTAAGCGATAACCCCATTGGGTAAATTTATCTGAATTTGCAAAAACTTCGGGGCGAAATGGTTGCCAAGCGTTGTCTATATCAAGTTTATTTGTATGTAAGTGGTGGTGATTGTGCAGTAGCCGCCAACTATGAAACGGATAAATCAACGGCAACATAAAGATATGTCCAACTAAATCGTTTACCCAACGGCGTTTTGCAAACGATCTATGTCCACAGTCATGCGCAATCACAAAAAAACCGGTTAATGCTGTACCGGTAAAAATCCAAAATAGCGGTAGTAGATACCACGGTGCGATCGCTATACCTGCGTAACCTAAACCAACCAACAATACATTCGTTAACAACCCTAACCAAGCTTTGCGTTGATTTTGCTGAAAACATTCTTTTGGTAAAGTTTTGAGAATATCTTTGAGGCGAATATCTGTACCTTCATTGGTTGGAATCGAACGCGGTGTCGTTAATGTAGTCATGAATACCTAAACAAAGTGTGCCACATCGCTGCCAAACTCCCTAGCAAACGAGTTGCTGTTAAGTTTTGTATAGAAGCGCTTTGAAATTATAACAATGTCAGGCGATCGCTAGAACACTGTAGTTCTACTCATTTGGAAAGAATTTATCGGATATTTGTTGAGAAAAATTTGCTTGACAACTTGCTGTTTTTGTGAGTAGCAACTAGCCACTAGTTAAGTTTTTGCGAGTAAAGGGGCAGCTTGTAGTAAAGTTTGCGTGTAGGCGTGTTTTGGATGATGAAAAATTTCCTGTGTAGAACCAATCTCAACAATTTGACCTGCATTCATCACTGCAATGCGATCGCATAAAAATCTTGCTACCCAAAGGTCGTGCGTAATAAATAAATACGTTAAATCAAACTCGCGCTTCAATTCCAGCATCAAATCTAATACTTGCGCTTGTACGCTAGCATCCAGCATACTCACAGGTTCATCGCAAATGAGCAGTTTGGGATGTGTAATTAATGCACGGGCGATCGCGACTCGTTGCTGTTGTCCGCCAGAAAGATGACTTGGATATCGTTCATAATACTCTGTAGCAGGTGTTAAACCAACTCGTTCTAGCATTTGCAATGCTAGCTTTTTTGCTGAAGTTGCATCAGCCAAGTGATGAATCAACAAGGGATCAGCAATACTTTGTCCCACTGTCATGGCAGGATTAAGACAAGCATGAGGATCTTGAAAGATCATTTGCATTTGTCGCCGATAAGAACGCAATCCTGCTTTTGGTAAGGCAGTAATATCTGTTCCTTGCAACTCTACTTTTCCTGATGTTGGACGAATTAGCTGCAAAATTGTCCTTGATAGCGTACTCTTACCGCATCCTGATTCGCCAACTAATCCTAAAATCTCTCCCTGATACAGTTCTAAACTGACTCCATCAACTGCTTTGATTGTTTGATTTTTTCCTTGAAATAGTCGTTCGATAAAATTACTTTCTAGAGAATAATGTTGTTTTAAGTCTGTTAGTCGTAAAATTGGATGGCGCTCGCGATTGCCTACAACTTTATTTCCTCCAGCTTGGAGGTGCAATGCGGCGTTAAGAAGAGAATGTGTATATTCATGCTGGGGATCGCGAAAAACCGACTGCGAAGCACCGATTTCAACTAACTTCCCATGATACATCACACCGATGCGATCGCAGTATTCCCCGACTAAGGCTAAATCGTGCGAAATCAATAACAGCGCCATATCGCGATCGCGGCACAAACGAGTTAACTCTTGTAATATCTGCGCCGCCACTGTCACATCTAAACTCGTTGTCGGTTCATCTGCCACAATCAACTTGGGATTGAGTAACAATGCAAGTGCAATAGCAACTCGTTGGCGCATTCCACCGCTAAATTCATGCGGATATTGACTCCAGCGACTCGCAGGTATTTTCACAGCTTCGAGGGTTGCGATCGCCGTTTCTTTGGCTTGGCGCTGTGATAAATGCGGTTGATGCGCTTTCAGCGTTTCAGTGCAATGATCCCCGATTGTCATCAACGGATCGAGGCGTGTCATGGGATCTTGAAAAATTAAAGCGACAGCTTCCCCACGAAATTTACGCAACTGTGCAGGAGTAAAATCAAAAACTGATTTTCCCTCAAACGTGACTTTACCCTCAATTTGCGTCGATGTTGGTAATAACCGCATAGCGGCGCGCCCTAGCGTTGACTTTCCACAACCCGATTCCCCCACTAATCCTAGTCTTTCCCCACGATTGAGTGTTAAAGACACATCATCAACAGCCCATTGTAATTGCTGCGTTGCGTTGCGTTGCGGATAAGCAACTTTGAGATTTTCAATACAAAACAAAGCTTCGCTCATAAGGGTATTCTGCAATAAATTTTTGCGGCGATATGAGTGATGTGTCAAAGGCATGATTACATAAATGCGATCACGGCGATCGTTAACAATATTAGGTAAATATTTTTGCACCTCATTCAGCACATCTGACAAAGAAAAAAATATAGATTAAATCTCAAAAGCCTATATCTGCGCCAAAATTGAGGCGAGTGAGAGGGCGCAGGCTAATGCATGGGGGATTTAGGGGCGAGTTACGGCAACTGCTTATGTCAGAACTTCCAAACATCCACAGACTTTTTTATAAAGAGTGGTAGCAACTTTGACCACTATTCACCGACCTTTAACAAAACCTGGCAATAGTTGATTAAAGTTTGAATTCTGGTAAAAACTCGGGCTTTTCGCGCTGCAATTGTTGCCGGTTGTCGTGCTGCTTGCAAAAAGCTGACATCAACGCCTAGTAGCCTTAGCTGCTTATCAATTTCCGTATGATACGAATGGACGCGCGATGCAACGCTCGGTGCTAAATTGCTCGTATCCATAGTAACGATTTGCTGCCGAAACAGCTGTTGTGCTTGCTCAAATACTCGACGCAGTTGAGTAAAGTCTAGCTGCGCGCTATTAGCATTTGCTTGTAACTCGTCGAGAATCGCAGCAAATTCTTGATAGCTCTGATAATGAAAATTAGACAACATTCAGTGGCTTCTTACGATATTATTAATGTAAAGAATTTTGTCCCTTAGCATAAACTCTGTTCCAGAGCGAAAGCTTACTCATGCTTATCTGCAAGTTTGAGTAAATCGTGCAAGTTTTGGAAAGTTTAATATTTCTCGCAGCTAATACTTAGCACAATCTACGCGATGATAATTTTACTCTATAAATTTATTGATTAATGTTTCGTTATATTCATCCTTTATAAGTAGTGGAGTCTTCCACACATATCTTATCCAACATCCACCATCCGTATTTACCGCCCGATCCTATGAACGCCGCTGTTTCCACCGTTACTCATGCTACCGCTCCCGTCGCCTTTGATGTCGAGCTTCCCGAATGGCTGCAAAAGTGTTTGGTTGCACCGCAGGAGAGTCATCAACCTTCGGAGCAAGACAATAGCTTGATTTGTCGGGCTTTTAGCTTCGCGTACGATCTACATCAAGGTCAATACCGCAAATCTGGCGAACCTTATATTTGTCACCCCGTAGCTGTCGCCGGTTTGTTACGCGATTTGGGTGGTAGCAGCGCGATGATTGCTGCGGGATTTCTCCATGATGTCGTTGAAGATACGGATGTCTCAATTGAAGAAATTGAACAGCGCTTTGGGAATGAAGTTCGTCAGTTAGTTGAAGGGGTAACAAAGCTTTCTGAATTTTCGCAGAAGTTTTCTAGCAAAACTGAGCGCCAAGCAGAGAATTTTCGGCGAATGTTCTTGGCGATGGCGAAAGATATCCGCGTGATCGTAGTGAAACTTGCCGATCGCCTTCATAATATGCGGACATTAGAACATCTCGCACCCGAAAAACAGCGGCGAATTGCCTTAGAAACGCGCGAAATTTTTGCACCGTTAGCGAATCGGTTAGGAATTGGACGCTTCAAGTGGGAATTAGAAGATTTAGCGTTTAAGTACCTAGAACCTGAAGCCTATCGGCAAATTCAAGACTTAGTAGCTGAAAAACGGGCGAATCGAGAAGCTAGGCTAACACGCGTCATCGACGTGTTGAAAGCGCGGATGGAGCAAGCTGAAATTAAATGTATCGATATCAGCGGTCGTCCGAAGCATCTTTACGGAATCTACCAGAAAATGCAGCGGCAACAAAAAGAATTTCACGAAATCTACGACATCGCCGCGATTCGGATCATTGTCAATACCAAAGAAGAATGCTACCGCGCTTTAGCCGAGGTTCACGATGCGTTTAAACCCATTCCAGGTAGATTTAAAGACTACATCGGCTTACCAAAGCCTAACCGCTACCAATCATTACATACAGCCGTTGTCGGTTTTACTGGGCGTCCATTAGAAGTTCAAATCCGCACGCTAGAAATGCACCACGTCGCCGAGTACGGAATCGCGGCGCACTGGAAGTATAAAGAAACAGGAAGTTCTAGCCATAGTCAACTCAAGACAAGCGAGGAAAAATTTACCTGGTTGCGCCAAATCTTAGAATGGCAAAATGACCTCAAAGATGTCAATGATGCGCAAGAATATCTTGATAGCGTCAAAGATAACTTGTTTGAAGACGACGTTTATGTTTTTACCCCGAAAGGTGATGTCGTTTCGCTGACCGCAGGCGCAACTCCTGTTGATTTTGCCTATCGTATTCACACCGAGGTCGGAAACCATTGTTGCGGAGCGCGTGTCAATGAGAGAATGGTAACGCTAGATACGCCATTAAAAAACGGCGACATCGTAGACATTCTGACGCAAAAAAATAGCCATCCGAGTTTAGATTGGCTCAACTTTGTGGTGACGACTGGAGCAAAAAACCGTATTCGTCAATGGTACAAGCGATCGCACCGCGAAGAAAATATTGCGCGGGGACGCGAGTTGTTAGAAAAAGAACTCGGTAAAACAGGCTTTGAGGCGCTACTGAAATCAGAACCGATGCAAGCCGTTGCTGAAAAATGTAACTATCATAGCGTCGAAGACCTCTTGGCGGCGTTGGGTTACGGTGAAATTACACTTAATCTTGTTCTCAATCGCTGGCGGGAAATTATTAAAGCCCAACAACCAATCGCGCAGACACCAGATGTCACCGTTTTACCGTCTTCTACCAAAACACATAAAGAACCGCTACCCAGTTCGCGATCCGATTCTCCCATCGCGGGTGTCGAAGGCTTGCTGTATCACTTGGCAAAGTGTTGTACGCCGATTCCAGGCGAACCAATTATCGGAGTTGTCACGCGCAATAGTCGCGGTATTTCAATTCACCGTCAAGGATGCCAGAATGTTGAGAATATCGAAGGCGATCGCTTAATTCCTGTCAGTTGGAATCATAACAACTCCGAAAGAAGTCGCCCGCAGACTTACACCGTCAATATTCAGATCGAAGCAATTGATCGCGTGGGAATTCTTAAAGATATTCTCTCACGTCTCAGCGATCAAAGCATTAATGTGCGCAATGCTCAAGTCAAAACATCCGACGGGCAACCTGCTTTAATTGATTTAGGAATTGATGTCCGCGATCGCACTCAGCTTGAACAAGTTTTTGCACAAATTAAGAAAATGAGCGATGTTATTAATCTACGCCGCATCGGTCAGGCTGAAGACTAATGTAGGCTAGCGATTAACTGTTTGCGCATATTGTTTTGTCTTGACTTGATTAATAATGATGTTGTCACCCTCAGTGACTACACGTGCCAAGCAAAATTCTGTATTTAACGCTTGGCATTTTTGCTGGGCGCAGATAGTACTATTAAAGAGCATTCGCTGCACTGTTTGAGCATATTTATCGCGACTAAATGCTGATTTAATGTTGTACTGTTAGTGTCGTAGTGCGCTAGTTTCGTTTCAAAAAATGTTCTTTTCAGTACATCTGTAGTATTTTGATTATTCTTACTATTGCTATCTGCTGCAACTGTACTACATTGCTCTGCTAATACACGAATAGACTGTCTTCTAATAACTGAGCGAAAATTACTTTTTGTGACGTTTTCTGCGAAAGCCTGCGAAAGTAAAATCCATAATTTATAACCAACGTTTTTAATATAATTTGCCTCATATCCATAACTTTCTGCAATTTCTGGATATGTTTTACCTTCCCAAGATTGGCGCAAAACTAGCTCTTGTACATTATTTAAAGAAATGTTTTCTAAAGCTGCATCTACGACAAGTAGTGCTTGTTCAATATCCATTATTCAACAAAACAGCGATGTTTATAGTACTTTATTTTGCTTCCTAGCTTACCCGCAGATTTACAGACAACAGATCAGTGAGTTCACCGAAATTTATCTAAGTTTCCAAAACTTTTTTATGAAGTGTGACTATAAGTGACTTTAAGTGACAGACAAAAATCGGTGGATACACTTAAATTTGATCTAGCTTCAAAGTAAAGCAAAACTGCCTCAGTGTATTTATCAAATTCACTCCGAGGAAATACGTAAAACATTAACAAAATCTATAGTTTTTATCGCGTATCAAAGATTAGAGAATAGAAGGGAAATTAATATGGCAAAGTTTCATGGAACCACTAAAGCTGACTATCTATTAGGTTCATCATCTAATGACATCATTTATGGCTACCAAGGCAGCGATACCCTAGTAGGGGAGGCGGGAGACGATATTCTTTACGGCGGCGGCGGTGATGACTATCTTGATGGTGGTGCTGGTAATGATATGCTGCGGGGTGGTACTGGTAATGATACGCTCTTTGGTGGTGCTGGTAATGATACTTTGCTTGGTGGTACAGGTAATGACTACCTAATCGGCTTTGCTGGTAATAATCACCTCAAAGGTGGTCAAGGTAACGATACACTCGAAAGCGGTATTGGAAATGATACTCTCACCGGTGGCGCAGGTGCAGATATCTTTATCTTAAATAACCCTTCCGCCTACGCAATGATTCAAGACTTCAATGGAAGGCAAGGAGATATGATCGTTGCTAGTTATATGGGCTTTTATAACGGTACATTCACTTATAACAGTAGTAGCGGAGCGCTACTTTATAATGAAGTTATCAACCAGCAGGTTGTTGAACGCCAAGTCGCTCAACTTCAACCAGGTACAATGTTTGATGTCGAGACTCAATTAATGTTCTGGTAAACAGTCTCTCATAACTTATACGGTTCCCCATCCTCTGCATGGGGATTTTTTATGTCATACACATAAAGCGATTGTGCTTATCCTTGCGGGTATTAATTATTAATTAAGACAAACACTAAATTTCTACTTTTTGATAGATGCAATTTTATCATTTATTTATAAACTGATTTAGCTCGCGTTTTCTAAAACTAAAAGATTAATTAATGTTCATAAATTTTTCATCAAGTCTTTACATAAAATTTATACAATTAACGAATCAAAAGTAATACTTTAATATTTAGCGATTCTGATATCAGGAGGATTTACCTATTTTAGCTTTAGGATATAGCTTTAGGATAATCTAGAAATGATTCAATCTATTTTAAAGTATTTGTTTATGAAAAATCCAGCAATCCTCTTTATCAGTCTCTAAAGTAAGATTAGCATCTTTTTATACCAGTGTTTGATAGCCCATAAGGTGAGATTTATTTCAGAAAGAAAATAGCTCTTGGGTGCAAAAGAAGTTATTTCAAACGGTTCTTGAGAATCATGTTAGTCAGCGTTTTTTGCAGAAAAATCTGCATTAGCCCTGAAACCTTTATAGAAAAAATTAAATCAAAGCGGAAAGTGCGAGTTTGACATGATGTCGTAAATCATCAATCAAATCTACGCCTTAAATATGGTTGAGGGAAAGCAGGAGAAAATATGTCAATTATTCATGGTACGAGGAAACCTGACCTAAGAAAAGGCACTGCGAGTGCAGATCGAATCTTCGGTTGGGCATCAGGCGATAATGCTGCAAGTCCTTCAGGAAACGATACTTTGCTAGGTAATGCGGGCAACGATACGATTTATGGCGGTACAAAAGATGACAGCTTAGTAGGTGGTGCAGGGCTAGATATTCTTTATGGTGGTACAGGAAATGACACACTAGAAGGAGGTAACGGCAGCGATCGCCTCTACGGAGAAGCCAACGACGACTTACTCTCAGGCGGTAAAGGCGACGACAGCATTTACGGTGGTTCTGGTAAAGATACTTTATACGGTGGAGATGGTCACGACCATCTTCATGGTGGTGGCGGTAACGACAAGCTTTACGGTAACGCGGGTGATGATGTCTTAGATGGTGGGTACGGCGATGACACTCTAGCAGGTGGAATTGGTAATGATGTCTACCTCATTGACAGTGGTAGCGATGTCGTCATTGAGAAAATTAATCCACTAGAAATTTTTGATGAAAACTGGAATATAAAAATTGTTGATGCAGATATAGATACAGTCTATGCCTCGATTAATTACACTTTAACTGATAATGTAGAAAACTTATTTCTTATTGGCGATCAGCCTCTAAATGGTACAGGAAATTCTTTAAACAACTTTCTCGTTGGCAACAATGGTAATAATAAACTCTACGGCAAAGCTGGCAATGATACGCTTGATGGTGGCTTGGGCAATAATACCTTAGTCGGCGGAATAGGTGATGATATTTACATTATTAATAGTGCGAATGACGTCATTGTTGAGTTACCAAACCAAGGTGTTGATATTGTTTATTCTTCAATCAGTTATGTTCTCGGCGAAAATGTAGAACATTTAGTCCTCATCGATAATGGAACTGAGGACGGGCTAATAGGTGTTGATAATCCGTTAAACACTACAGCAAATAGTATCAACACTCCTAGCTTTGCAGTGGGTAATACGTTAAACAATGACATTGTTGGCAATAATGCTAATAATATACTATACGGTGGTGCAGGTACAGACTACCTAGATGGCGGTTTGGGAAATGATACCTTAGTCGGTGGTACGGGCAATGACTATTACATTGTTGACAGTATTGAAGATTCCATTATTGAATTGGCGAATGAGGGTGTGGATTGGGTTGAATCAACCGTCAATTACACCTTAAGTAATCATCTTGAGAACCTATTACTAGGTGGCGAAGGTAATATCAATGGCACTGGTAATGCTCTCAACAACATTATCTATGGCAACAGTGGCAACAATATCTTATTAGGTGGGCTAGGTAACGACAAAATTGACGCTAGCTTTGGTAATGATCGCCTTTACGGTAACGATGGTAACGACACGCTCAACGGTAGCAAAGGAGACGATTTCATCGCAGGTGGTGATGGCAATGACTCGCTTGAAGGTGATGATGGCAATGACACGATCTTTGGTGGCGTGGGTAACGATAAATTAAATGGTAGTTTCGGTGATGACAGCCTCGATGGTGGAATTGGTAACGACACACTCCAAGGCGGATATGGTAACGATACGCTGATAGGCGGTGCGGGTGACGATGTTTTGCGAGACATGGAGTTTGGTGCCGAGGCTAACTTTTTGTTTGGTGGCGCGGGTAACGACACACTAGAAGGAGGCGGTACACTCAACGGCGGTGATGGTCACGATTACATCAGAGGTGGTTCCGACAATGACACTCTCATTGGCGGCGCGGGTAACGATACGCTTTTTGGCAGCTTTGGCGATGATGTTCTCACCGGTGGCGCAGGGCGTGACGAATTTGGCTTCTATGAACCGTTTCAAGGAGTCGATAAAATTACCGATTTTGTCGTTGGCGAAGATCAAATTGCTGTCTATGCGATCGCACCTAATTCAGGTGTTGGTTTTGGTGTCAACTGTCAGTTGAATCGCGGGACGCACATTAGCGCCGCCCAATTTGCGATCGGTCAAGCCGCGTCGAACACCGATCAGCGCTTTATCTATAACCACAACACTGGCGCGTTGTTTTTTGATGAGGATGGTACAGGCGCAACTCAGAAAGTACAGTTTGCACTCCTACCAAAAGGTTTAGACATAACACACGCGGATATTTTCGTATTATAGTCCTTCAGCAATGTAGTCATGAGGGGCATATTTGTTGTGTCCTAAACCTATTAGTTCATTGATGTTATCCGCATCAAGCTTTCAGGCAAACATCGAAGATGATTTTGTAAGCAGGAATTATGCAAACGAGTAGTCAAGACCAAGTTGATGCAGTTTTAGATTTATTAAGCCGTTATCAACTCATGCCGCAGTTAGCGCGCAACCTAATAATAGACAATGCGATCGCTAATGTAGCTTACACCGATGAGGAACGCCAAACCGCGATCAAAGCCTTTGAAGCGCAACACCAAATTACCTCTACAACCCGCGAAACTTGGCTCAAGCAACAAGGTATGACCCTAACGCAAATGCACGAACTTGCGCTTCGACCTCTGTTACTAGAAAAGCACAAAACCACAGTTTGGGGACCCAAAGTAGATAACTATTTCTTAACCCGCAAAGCACATCTCGATCAGGTAGTATATTCTCTGATTCGGACGAAAGATATGGGGTTAGCACAAGAAATTTACTTTCGGATTTTAGAAGGCGAACAATCGTTTGCCGAGTTAGCCCGCGAATACTCGCAAGGTGCAGAAGCTAAAACAAGTGGGTTATTGGGACCTGTGCCTTTAGCACAGCCGCATCCTGCCATTAGTAAACTGCTCTCTGTCAGCCAAGCTGGACAAATTTGGGCACCGCGTCCTCTAGCCGAATGGGTGGTGATTATTCGTCTGGAAAAGTTAATTCCCGCACGACTTGATAAATCGATGCGCCGTCGTTTACAAGATGAATTATTTGAAAATTGGCTTGCCCAAAAAATGCAGCAAGTTGATATCACGCAATTTGTATCAGCAAGTTTACGCAATCGCAACTCCGTATTGTGAATGTCAGGCGATTGCGCCTGCATCCTGCATCAGATATAGCGCCATGGGTGGAGATAATGCAGGAGTTGCCCAAATTTTTTTTTCCCTCTCCGAAGCAAATATGGTTTCTTGAGGAGAAGGATATCAGGAGAAAATTGTTGCAATTTATGTAGCAGAATTGGATAAGCTTGCCTTCCCGCATTTTGCTCAAACTCTACCCCCATAAACGGAACGCTGGGAAGATTCACCACTCTCATACTCGGTAGAATTTCCCTCGTATACGCTTCCCAATTTGGTCAGATCGACTCTAACGATCAATAATCCGGACAAAACACCAATATCTGCTGCCCCTAGTGGCTCAACCTTTGCAGACGTTGGAGGGCACTCACCGTCACACCATCCACAACAGGCACAAAACCAGAGGTTAGAATAAGGTGCTAATGTGCCAAGTAGGCTAACTGAATGCACGCTTGTAGGCTGTCCCAATAGCTATCGATCAAGGAACGGGATGAATCTGCTTGAGCCGCTTTTATCTGTTCCTCTGAAATGCCATAGCCTGCCTGCGGTGATGTTCTAGTAGTCTACCAAAGTCATTTTGACAGGTATTGTTCTAAGTGATACCAATTTAAATAGAGGACGAGGCAGATGTATTAATCTGAGAGGAGTTGTTTAGTCTCCTGTGCTGATGGCTGGTGCAACCTCAATTGAAGTGAAAGAAAGCTGGGAAAATCTGGTCCACCAGTGGCGGCGTTGGGCGTTGCGGAAAGAGTAATGATTTAAGCGAAAAGTGGTACAGTTTCAAATCGTAGATAGTGCAACAATAGCCGGATGGAACACTCAATCATCTCTACTGACTCGGAGTAACAGAGAGTCTTACGATGCATCTGTGCCAAGTAGTGCCTGAGCCGCGTATTTTCCCCTTCCACCCGTGTCATGTAAGTTTTACTGACTATGTGTTGAGAGCCATCCATCAACTGCGCATAGACAGCGTAACCATCTGTAATGTCCCAAAAGCTCTGCCAACACTTCATGACTACCCACAGTAATTGAAACGTTGCTGAACTACGATCAATCGCCAATTGTCCAGGCAATAATTCCTGGTTGCCAATGATTTACCGCCGTCCACAACCAGATTTTATGCTGCTTGTCACCTATAAACGTTTGTAATTCATCTAGAGCAGTAATCTCAGGTTCATCTTCCGATTCCGACTCGGGCATATCTGGCAACTTTAATCCGGCTTCTCGAACCTAACCCATCACTGTAGTATGGTGAATATCACTGACCCGCTCAATGCCTCGCAGTCCCATTCCATTCAAGTACATCTTGATGCACTGCTGCCTAACATCATCTGAGTCCTTCCAGGGGCGATAGCACTCCAGAAACTAGCAACCACATTGCTTACACCTGTAGCACTGCCTACCCTGGCGATGTCCGTTCTTGACCGCTCTGACTCGAGTTGCCATAGAAGCATTTCATTCTTCCATTTTTTTGGCAAAAATATCATTACTCTTTCCGCAACGCCAAGGAAAACTTCCTTCACACTCAATTGTGTTTCGCATACCATCCGCCGTAATGCAGGCGTCCGGCGCAAGCGGCGCGGGCGAATTATCGGTGCATCAGTTGTCAATGTTGCATGAGTTGAAACAACTTGTGAAGACATAAGCTCAGTATTTGACTTAAAAATGATAATCATTATTTTACAAAAAGGTTCATAGCATGAATGCGATCGCTAGATAGCGCCGACTTCAGTCGGAGAACCCTAAACCCGACGCAACAAAATAAAATGACGCCGAGGGCGGTAAATAATACCTTCTTCCTCAAACCGTGCTAGCATTCGCGTTACCGTGACTCGCGTTGTGCCAATCACTTCAGCAATTTCTTGGTGCGTCAGCCGTAAATCGATTAACTGTCCTTGGTCAACGCTACGCCCAAACTTGCTAGCCAACCAAGATAGAAGTTGCAGTAAACGATTGGGTATTCGTTCGTGGCGGACGATGCAGAGTAACTCTTCCGCTTGCTGTACGTTTCGTAAAATATTATCGATGATCTGACACCACTGTAAAGCGGGAACATAAGTCACCTCGACACTGGTTAAGCACTCAATTTGATAAGGTTGAATGCGAGATAAAGGTTGACCTATGACATCCCCAGCACCCCAATAACCAAGCGTTACTGTTGTACCTTCTTCACTCCAAGTTAAGCTACGTACAGCCCCGCGTTCAATACGTAGTAGGACATTTGGTTGCAATGGAATTTTGTCGCCACGACTGAAGGTAAACTGACTCCAATTAGCCGGCGACGTTGGGGTGTGAGTTACAAAAGCCATAGCATTTGGATTTAAAAAGTGAGGAGTGTGGATATTGCTTGGAATTGAGTATAGATTCGTTGAGTCGAAAAAGCAAGGTAAATGAAAAAAATTCTCAATTAAGTCTGATTTTTATACATAAGGCAAAAAATAGTTCTAGGAACATACGACCAATGGAAGATGACAGAAATATTAAAGGAACCTTTTGTACAGGGGAATATTACTATCAGCGCCTGTTAGTAACTTTTTTTCACTGTGTAATTAACAGTTTTAAACTGTACGCGATTAACCTCAGGATCAAACAAAGTATAAATAGCAATTTCTGGCAATTTGCCAACACTACCTACCCCAATAACTTGGCGTGGCTGTGTGGTGATCGCGCAGGGTGGTTCTTGCGCATCCAACGTTGCGACACTTGCTGTAATTGAACCAAATTGCACCTGATATTGAAACGCCAACCCTGATCGCCCGCAGAATAACGTTTGGGCTTCTCCGCGTAGAAGGCGATCAAGCATTTGCGGCGCAGGTGTTTCGGGAGTTAATTCATCATCAACACCTAAAGTACTACCGTGAATTAATAAGCAATCCAAATCGTGAAAACCAAAATCAAGCTTGCGTAGCCATTCTACGGTTTGACGCGAAACAGATTTCCACAAAACTTCGATAATTTCAGCGCCATACTTATGCATTAACTCACTCGCATCTCCAGTCGCACCCACACCATGTAAAATCAAACACTGTTCTTCCCACCATCCTTTGCATACTTGCGGCGGTAGTTCTCCTTGACGAGGATTTTGAACTCGCTGTACTAATTTTTCGCAGTCTGCGTGTGGTCCGACTAAATCCCCCAAAATATAAATTTCTTCTACATCCCTTTGTCGAATATCTCCAAGCACAGCTTCATAAGCTGCAAGATTACCTTCAACACCACTTAAAATTGCCCAGTAACCCATAATTTCAATTAAACCAATTACCAATTACCCGTTACCTAACGCACACATGCGTGGGATCTTCCGCTTTTTCTGCATATTCCAATCCTCTTGCTAAACGCCACGCAAAAATAGGCGGTAAACCTTTTTCGACGATCGCAGCACAAGTTTTTTGGTAATCGTAAGCAACTTCGCGTAGCGCTACCTGCTGCGTCTCAGTATCGTAAAGAACATAAGTCGCGTTTGGGCGTCCGTGACGCGGTTCGCCGACTGAACCGACATTCACAATTTGCTTGAAAGGCGCTGTAAAATTTAACTGTTGTTCTGAATCAACGCTAGGACCGGTAATCCGAATTTGCAATTGTCCATTATCGAGCGATCGCACGTAAGGTACGTGAGTGTGTCCGCAGAATAGCACATCCGCCCCTGTCGAAAGTACTCGTTCCATTGCTACAAAAGCATCCATTTCAGGTAACAGATACTCATGCGCGCTGTAAGGGCTACCATGAACGAAGCATAAATTACCTTCGTGCAAACTATGCGGTAATTGCGCTAAAAATTCGCGTGTTTCAGGCGTCACTTCTTGATTTGTCCACGCATGGGCAGCCATGCCGCGTTTTTCGGCTAATAATGAAGGATAACTACAGTCACACGCATTGAGTCCTTCAACAACATCTTCATCCCAGCAACCTGCACACGTCGGAATATTTAACGTGCGGATGCGTTCTACGACTTCGTTAGGATAAGGACCATAACCAACGAGATCGCCAACACAATAGATTTTATCAGCTTTCTGTTGGGCAATATCCGCTAAAACTGCATTTAATGCAGGTAAATTTCCATGAATGCACGACATAACGGCTAATTTCATGTTATAGCCTCCTCAATTAGCATTTCTTTTACTTGTTGCTGGTAGTGGCGAATCGCAGCATCTGATAAACAGCAATCTTGAAAAGTTTGAGCGATCGCATTTTCATCTAATTGATTTCCCCACACTTCAATACCGCTGAGGCGCTGCGGTCTTCCCTCCAGCCAACGTGGTAAATTTAACTCATCAAATTGCGGTTTTCTCCCTGCAACAAAGTCACCATAAACCGATAACCCATCCGCAAGCTCAAAAATCCCCTTGGCGCGCGATACTGTACCGTAAGCGCCTTGAGTAAGTTCATCCCAAAAAACCTCTAAACTATCAGGATCGATGACATGACCCGTCGTATTCGCAACCCATAACGCAGTTGCATCCGTTGCTGTTGATGAACCTTCAACAATCTCATCTGCCCATTCTTCCCAATCAGCAGCTTGCCTTCTCGCAGGAACAATCGCTACGCGATGACAGTCTCGAGTATCGAGAATCGGCGCTATTTGGGCTAAGTCTAAGTGGTATCCTAACTCCAAGTAAGCCGTAACACCTGAAGCAAGTAAATTCCACAATTGTGCTTGTTGGTCGTCAGCTAAAAATTGCACAGAAGGAAACTCCGCTGCTAAACGAGTTTGGTCAATTCCAACCCGCGTTGCTGGTGAAAAATACAAAGTGGGTTTTTGCGTAAATTGCTGGCGAATCCAATCGGTCTTTCCTACACCAGGAAGACCAGCCACCGCAGTGATTAATTGCTTCACAATATGATAATGATTATCATTGCATAAAAATTATGACACAAATCGACATCGAATATGGCGGCAACCTCACCACCTAATTACACAGATATTGCCATCATTGGCGCGGGACCTCATGCAATGACTGTCGTGACGCACTTATTGCAAAAACGCCAGCAGTTACGTCAGCGGTTATTAGTCTTCGATCCTAGTGGCACTTGGATGCAACAATGGCAAAATCAATTTAGCGCGTTTGAGATTCCACATTTGCGATCGCCTGCAGTGCATCATCCCGATCCGAATCCTTATGCTTTAAGACAATTTGCGCAATCGCGATCGCACGAACTTTACCCGCCTTACGATCTTCCAGGAACCTTATTATTTCAAGATTTTTGCCAAGAATTAATTCGTCGTTGGTCATTGCAACAACACATTGTCGCTGCTAAAGTGGTTCGCATTGAACCGATTAAACCAAACTTGCGATCGCGCTTTCGCCTCTGGTTAGACAACTTGGATCACTCAATTGTGGCACGACGCGTCATTCTCGCGACAGGTAGCGGTACGCCGCAAATTCCCGCTTGGGTGCAAAAAATCGCATCACCCTACCCGCAAGACAGACTTTGCCATTCGCGTCATGTCGATTTGCGTCATTTACAACTACACGGAGAAAATATACTCATTGTCGGCGGTGGATTAACCAGCGGACACCTAGCTTTAGGCGCGATCGCTCGTGGTGCTAAAGTCATACTGATGTCACGCCGCAATCTGCAAGAAAAACTCTTCGATGCCGATCCTGGTTGGCTAGGACCAAAATACCTCAAAAACTTTTGGGCAGAACCGGATTGGGAAACCCGCGCCGAAACGATTCAAAACGCCAGAAACGGCGGTTCTTTAACACCCGCGATTATGCTACAACTGCGCCGTGCCCAGCGCCGGCAAAATATCAAAATAATGGAGAAATGTCAAGTATTATCTGCAACATGGCATAAGGCGTGGCAGATTATTTGTGACGATGGCAGTAAACACGAGTGCGATCGCATTTGGCTTGCCACAGGAACCAAAATCGACATCACCTCTGAACCTTTACTCACAGAAATCATCGAACATTATCCGATTTCCACCGCCAAAGGTTTACCAGTCCTCGATCCGCACTTACGCTGGGCGGGTTGCGAATTATTCATCACTGGTGGACTCGCCGCGCTCCAAATTGGACCTGTAGCCCGTAATTTATCCGGTGCTAGAATGGCAAGCGAAAGAATTATCCCCGCGCTGTGGAAACCTAGTCTTGCTTTTTCTTATTGAAGCTTAGCGAATTTAGTTGCGGCTTTACAACCTAAGTCCACCTGCGTGGGCTAACTCTAATTTAAACAAACCCATGAAAATGGGTTTTGTCTATGTTGTCGCGGTTTCAACCGCCAGACAATCTACATAAATTTCTTTCAAAATAAATTTGTATATTAATTTCATAAGTAGGATAACCACGTATACCATCAGAGGTGGATAATAATTATGCAGCCTACTCGCGAAATATTTGATTGATGTTTACTCTTGAACCAGCCAAGTGTCCTCCGAGGGCAGAAATTGGACAAATGAGCCGCATCTTAGTTGTAGAGGACGAAGAGTTAATCCGCGAAATGCTAGTTCTCACGCTAGAGGCTGAAGGTTATATGGTCGCAACTGCGGCTGATGGCAGAACAGCGTTATCTATGCTACCAACTTCCGAGGCAACTCAAGGCGAAGTACCTTATGACTTGCTGATTTTAGACTTAATGTTACCGCAAGTGAACGGTTTAGACGTCTGTCGCCTGCTCCGCCATCAAGGAAATCAAATCCCTATCCTCATTCTGAGTGCAAAAGGTAGCGAGACAGATCGCGTTTTAGGTTTAGAAGTAGGAGCCGACGACTATCTCACCAAACCTTTTAGTATGCGCGAACTTGTTGCTCGTTGTCGTGCTTTGTTGCGTCGCCAGCGCTTCAATAGCTTACCGCAATTACCGCTACTTCAGTTTAAAGATGTCACGCTTTACTCGCAAGAATGTCGCGTCACGGTACGCGGTGAAGAAGCAAGTCTTTCTCCTAAAGAATTTCGTTTACTCGAACTATTCATGACCTACCCCCGCCGCGTTTGGTCGCGCGAACAATTACTCGATCAAGTCTGGGGCGCAGATTTTATTGGAGACAGCAAAACCGTCGATGTTCACATCCGTTGGCTACGCGAAAAATTAGAAAAAGATCCCAGCCATCCTGAATATATCATCACCGTACGCGGCTTCGGCTACCGCTTCGGGTAGGAATAGTAACTTTTAGTAATAGCTTCTCAATCTGATCCCTTCCTAGCCAAAATAGATAAGCTAGTAGCTAATAGCTTACAAGTTCGTGACTTTAATAGCGTTGTTAGAATTCTTATTGGGACTAGCGATAGGACTTGGGATTTGGTTATGGCAATATACCCAATTCCAAAAAAGATTGCGGCAAGTATTACACAGGCTTCCTTCAGAAGCAACAGAAATTTCGTTACCTTCTATCAATTTACTACAGCGGGCAATTCTCAAGCAAAAAGAACACAACGCCGAGTTACAAGCAAAAATTGACTTGAGCAAATATCTCTTAGAAGTTGCACCCATAGGTTACATAGAAGTCGATGAAGAAAATCAATTGCTATGCTGTAATCCCCAAGCACAGCAGTTATTAAACATTCAAAAGTGGAACCCAAGACAAGTGAGGCTGCTTCTAGAACTTGTGCGATCATATGAATTGGATTATTTAATTGAACTAACCCGCGATCAGCAACAGCCACAAGTCAAAGAATGGGTATTTCATCCAACTTCCACAAATGCAGTATCCCCCGGCGAAGCCCAATCCCGCACGTTACGAGCTTTTGGTTATTCGTTACCAGAAGGAAGAGTCGGTGTTTTTATT
The DNA here is from genome assembly GCF_001904655.1 of Chroogloeocystis siderophila 5.2 s.c.1. NCBI lineage: Bacteria > Bacillati > Cyanobacteriota > Cyanophyceae > Chroococcidiopsidales > Chroococcidiopsidaceae > Chroogloeocystis > Chroogloeocystis siderophila. Next base: position 64,552 of record NZ_MRCC01000008.1, read on the forward strand.
GAAAATCGCCAACCTTTAGTAGAACTCGCGCAATCCCGCGATCGCACACTTTCAGATTTAGCCCACGAATTAAAAACACCCCTCACCTCAATTCGTCTTGTCGCCGAAACTTTGCACGATCAGTTACAGCCACCACTTCAACGTTGGGCGGCGCGTATTCTTCCGGAAATTGATCGCCTAATCAACTTAGTTCAAGACTGGTTAGAACTTAATCAACTCGAAGCCAACAGTAAGTTAAATCGCCAACGCGTCGAACTGCGATCGCTCATCAGCGCTGTGTGGGAAACGCTCGAACCTTTGGCGAAAAATAAACAGATGCAATTGAGTTATTCTGGACCTGAAGCCGTATGGCTCAACGCTGATGAATCGCGACTTTTTCGCTTGTTCTTGAATTTATTTGATAACAGCATCAAATACAGCCCTCCCCAAGGAAAAGTTGAAGTCAAGCTCAGTCTCAGTATGCTCGCAGCCGAGCAAGTACAAATTGATATTATTGATTCTGGTCCAGGCTTTCCTAGCACCGATTTACCTCACGTGTTCGATCGACTCTACCGAGGCGATCCCTCGCGCACGCGCCAAGAAACGTTCACGCATCCCAGTTGTCCTGTAAGTACAGGTTGTGGTTTGGGTTTGGCGATCGCTCGACAGATTGTTTTAGCGCACGGCGGAACAATCAAAGCAATGAATCATCCGCAAACTGGTGGCGCTTGGTTGCAAGTTCTGCTACCAGAGGTATTAGCGAATCCTCAAAATTAGCACTAACATTAGGACAATACTAACTAATGACTTGAGCGCAAACATTGCGAAGCGTGAATGTTAATTCTAATTCGGAGCGTCGCCACTTTGAACGTCGTCTCAAAAGCTTAGAGCGTGACGTTCTACGCATGGGGGCTTTAGTTGAAAATTCCTTTAGGCTGAGTCATCAAGCATTGTTTGCACGTGACTTAGAAGTCGCGAGAGAACTACCCCGCCTCGATAAACAAATTGATCGCTTTTATAAACAAATCGAGTTAGAGTGTGCAGCTTTACTTACTTCAGAATCCCCTGTAGCACAAGATCTACGTCTACTGAGTGCTTTCATGCAACTCGTCCGCGACTTAGAGCGTATCGGTGACTATGCTAAAGATTTAGCCGAAATCGCCATCAAGCTTTTTCCTTATCCTCCGCATCGCTGTGTTCCTCAAATCGAAGCGATGTCATACCACGCGCAAGCAATGCTCGCGACTAGTTTAGTTGCGCTTGCCGATCTCGACGCCGATGCTGGAAAAACAGTCAAGCAACTTGATGACTTTGTAGACGATGCCTACGAAACACTCTACCAAACTTTAGCAACCGAACGCGATATTAAAGGCGTTGTCGAACCAATTTTGTTGTTAGTACTTGTCATTCGCCACTTAGAACGCATGGCAGATCATGCAACTAATATTGGTCAAAGAGTGGCATACATTGTCACTGGACATCGATCATAGTACAGCTTTATGTCGAAATTTTTGTGAGTTATCCAGCGCGATTCACCCACCGCTCTAATCTTTAACAAAGGCTTACCTATTCTTAAACTTGTCATTTTAAGATCATCATTAAAACTATAACAAAAGCCTCATTTCAGGCTAGTTCAACATGATTATAGTTACACTTAAGCTTATAAATGATGGATCTCAAGTGTGACAAGGTGTGGTATTTTTGCCTGTCAACAAAACGATTAACAACTATATCAAAAGAACATTTGGTAATCATTACCCAAAATATCTAAATTGATTTAAATATGCAGCCTATGGAGAACGAAATTTACCACAATATGAGTGAAGAGTAATAAATAATAGCCACATCCACAAAACAAAAAACGGTTAAACCAAATATGACTATCTCCGCTCCAAACCCACCCTTACCTTCTCCAATTAGTCAGCGTATATTTAGCCGTAAAGAACTTATTCCACCTCGTCAAGATCTGTTGTGGAAAATAGAACGTGGCGCTGTACGTACCTTTACTTGGAGCGAACAAGGCACCTTAATTACACTGGGATATTGGGGAACTGACGATGTCGTTGGTTATCCGCTTTCGCGCATTAATCCCTACCAAATCGAGTGCTTAACAAGTGTCGAGATGAGTCTTTTGCCCGCGGGATTATGGCACCAAGCAGTAGATTCGATGTTACTACACATCCAACAATCTGAAGAACTTCTTAGTATAGTACATCGCAAACCAGTGTCTATGCGATTGTGGCACTTTTTAATCTGGCTATCAGAGAAGTTCGGTCGCGAAGTCGAGCAAGGGCGGTTAATTGATTTAGCAATCACGCATCAAGAAATCGCTGAAGTTATCAATACAACACGCGTTTCCGTAACTCGATTGTTACAGCAATTCGAGGAAGAAGGAATGTTGCTTCGTCATCAACGGCGATTAATTCTCTGCTTAATCAAGTAGTCAACTCATTAAATTAAAAAAATCATGAAATCAGAGTTTTTACTATTGATTTTTGCGTGATATAAACTTGTATAATCTACATGGTGCAGCAGATACACCTACAAGTTTAAATTTGTCTGTAACACATTGGTGTGAGTGAGAAAACTATGACGAAATTTTTCTGGAATGCTTTGAAGCTAAGTCCAGTGATTCTAGGAGCACTGCTTCTAAGTAATCGCGCTCAAGCGGCTGAAACTCCTGCGGCTGCCGATTTAGTTGTTGCGACTACAGCTACAACAAGTCAAATTGCGGCGGTTGAACCAGCTACTGAAAGCATCATGGTTCCGACCAGCAATGCAGCAACACCAACCGTTGCTAGCGAAATCAAAATTGCCGACAATCGCGTAGCGCCAAGTTTGGTGAGCCAAGCCCCCGCAAGTAACTCGCTAGCGCAAGTGACATCAGTCTCGCAGTTGTCAGACGTCCAGCCTACCGACTGGGCATTTCAAGCTTTACAGTCACTTGTTGAACGCTACGGCTGTATTGCAGGTTATCCAGACGGTACATATCGTGGTAATCGTGCCTTAACCCGCTACGAGTTTGCCGCTGGTTTAAACGCGTGTTTAGACCGTGTCAACGAGTTGATTGCAACAGCAACCGCAGACCAAGTTACCAGAGAAGACTTAGCAACCCTCCAGCGCTTGCAAGAAGAATTTGCAGCAGAAATTGCTACCCTACGCGGTCGAGTTGATGCGCTAGAAGCACAAACCGCCGAACTTGAAGCAAATCAATTCTCAACCACAACCGTACTCAACGGCGAAGTGATCATTTCCGCATCTGACGTATTTGGTGACGCAGCTGTAGGAGGAGCCGACTTAGAATACAATACGGTTGCTGGGGCACGCGCGCGGTTAAACTTTGACACGAGCTTTGGCGGTCGGGATTTATTAAGAACTCGTCTGCAAGCTGGAAACATCGACAATAACGCTGGCGAGACGGGTACAGTCATGACCCGCTTGGGCTATGACATCACCACCGATAACAATGTGGAAATCGACGACTTGTTCTATCGTTTCCCTGTTGGTGACGCAGCATTAGTTCAACTTAGTGCTAATGCAGGACTAGATACTGGGCTATTCACTTTCAACCCTGCTTTTGACAGTAGTGGTCGCGGTTCAATCTCGCGTTACGGTCAGCGTAGCTCGATCTACCGCACAAGTGGTAGTGGTGCTGGATTATCCGTCATCCTTAACCCACAAGGACCTTTCACCGTTTCGGGAGCGTTTATAGCGCCTACAGCAAATACTCCTGACGCAGGAACTGGAGTTTTTGAAGGTGCTTACACCGCCTTAGGTCAAGTTGCTTTCCGGCTCAGCGATACTTTCACAATCGGTGCGACTTATGCTCGTAGTTATCAAAATACTGCTAGCGGAATTAATCTGTTCGGCTCTACAGGTAGTGCGAATGCGAATGCACCGTTTGGCAACGTTGCGACCGAAGCTAACCACTACGGCGTACAAGCGAGTTTACAACTTGGTACAACCTTGAACCTCTCAGGTTGGGCAGGTTACTCAACTGCTGATGCTTTAGTAGGACCTGCTGCTGATGCTGATATATTCTATTGGGCGGCTTCATTAGCACTACAAGACTTCGGAAGAGAAGGCAATCAGCTGGGTGTCGTTTTTGGTCAACCACCGCGAGTGACAGAAAGCACTATTGCTACAGATCCCGATATTTCCTACCACTTGGAAGGATTCTATCGTCTACAGCTTACCGAAAACGTTTCGATCACTCCAGGCGTGTTAGTGATCTTTAATCCAGAACACAATAATGCTAACGACACGATTTATGTAGGCACACTTCGTACTACATTCTCGTTCTAAAGTAATTACTAGGATTATTTAGCTGAATTTTTGGGGCGAACAAAGTAGTGATCGCCCCAATTCTTTTTTTCTGCTAAGTCGATTGCTGTTCAGATGAAGAAAACTCTGAGGGTGGGCGATCGCTACTCCAAGCCCACCATACACAACCACAACGACACTGATAAAACTCTTGCCACTTACGGCGATAATTATCGGTCATTACCGGCGATCGCCGATTTAGCCAAACATTTTCCGCATCTCGACTCGAAGCACGACAAGTAGGACAGCAAAATTCATACGCGTGAATTGCCTTATGAGTCCACTCAGGAGGAACAGGCGCAAACGCATCCATTCAGGAATCCTTTCTGAAGAGGTTGGAGGTCGGAAATCGGAAATTAGGGAAGCAAATGCATCCACACCGAAATCCTCATTTCAAGTGTTCATTATCTATAGTAAGTGGGTGAAAATAAATATAGCGTGAAAGCTGGTAATTGGTAGTTGCAAAGAATACCTCTTCTCCACTCTCAATTGTCTTATTGTCGTATTATTGCTGAACTAAAATCAATGGAGCCAGCTATTGAAATTCGCCGTCTTGTAGAGATCATGCCTGCTTCTGGTCGCATGATGACTAAAATTGTGAATAAACCAGAGCAAGCAACCGTAATTAATAGCCCGTTTCCTCTACCTTGGAATCAACAACGGCTGATATATATTAACTTTGACTTATGGCGTCGTCTTTCGCAGCCGCAAAGAGATCTGCTGTTGTTACGCACCGTATCATGGCTTTTGCGAATCAAGTGGTTAAAGCCAGATATTTATCAAGGTGTGGCGATCGCAGGGCTAATCGGCGCAACAATCGAATTAGTGCAGCAAGATGCTGTAGGAGTTTTAGTTGCAGGAGGTTTGAGTGTGATCGCCATTAATCGCATTTGGCGTAATAATCGCAGTACGCAACTCGAAATCGCAGCCGATGAAGCCGCGATTCAAATTGCCCAAAGGCGCAACTACATCGAAGCCGAAGCCGCCGAGTATTTATTATCTGCAATCGAAAGCGTCGCCAAACTCGAAAAGCGTCCTAGCTTAACCTTTGTTGAACTGATTCGTTGCCAAAATTTACGCGCGATCGCGGGTTTATCTGCTGTAAGTGTTCCTGAATCACTTCAGTAAAAGTGTTCTTTTAAAGTCTCTCTAGCTTTGGGCTACGTTAGAGGAAATCAGGAATAATCATCTATTCACAGGGCTAGGGGGCAAATCATTCGCTCATCAGCAACGCCCAAATCAATTAACTGTTTGAACAATAACCGCTAGAATGCAAAAGTATTTTTCCAGCATGGCTTTGAGCTTGCTTATTGCAAGTGGAACTGTTAGCTGTCATGCTGCCTCGATTGCTCACAAAATTATACCCACACAAATGTCACGCGTACCAACACCTGCTTCCAGTTCTCATACAGCTTTGGAACAATCAATTCATCGACAAATCAATGAGTATCGGCGATCGCGCAATTTATCACCACTCACGCTTGATTCGCGCATTAGCGCCCAAGCATTAGCCCACAGCCAAGCAATGGCAAGTGGTAAAGTGTCTTTTAGTCACGATGGTTTCGATCAACGCTTTCAAATTATCCGCCGTACAATACCCTATCGCGCAGCTGCTGAAAACGTTGCGTTTAACCAAGACTATAGTAATCCAGATGTGCAAGCTGTCCAAGGTTGGATTAAAAGCCCTCGTCATCGCGTTAACATCGAAGGTCAATATGACTTAACAGGTATCGGTATTAGTCGCAACGCTAACGGTGAATATTACTTCACCCAAATCTTTATCCGCAGCCGCTAATATCAAAATCAATCATTCTTAAGTATACCCTGACCCCTCCTTATGGAATTAACCGATTTTCAAGTTTGCGATCGCGATATTGACGACGAAATCTTAACACAGTATCTGAATGCGGAAGCGATCGCCGTAGATACTGAGACAATGGGTTTACTACCTTGGCGCGATCGCTTGTGTCTTGTGCAACTGTGCGATCCGCAAGGGCGCGTTACGGCGATTCGGATTGCCAAAGGACAAGAATCTGCGCCAAACTTACAAAAGCTAATGGAAGCAAGTCACATCCTTAAAGTATTTCACTTTGCACGGTTTGATATTGCAACCTTAAGATATCATCTCGACATTCAAGTATTACCCATATTTTGCACTAAAATTGCCAGTAAACTAGCCCGCACCTACACAAATCGACACGGGCTAAAAGATTTAATTCAAGAACTCGAACAGGTTGAACTTGATAAAAGCGCCCAAAGTTCTGATTGGGGAAACGCTGCATCTTTAAGCGATCAACAACTCCGTTACGCCGCAAACGATGTTCGTTATTTGCTTTCTGCACAGCAAAAACTTGTTGCTATGCTCGAACGTGAAGATCGATTAGAGTTAGCACAGGCCTGCTTTGAGTGTTTGCCGACAATTGTCACGCTTGATTTATTACAATTCAAAGATATTTTTGAACATTAGTTAAGTAGGTGAGTAGCGGGTAATAGGTAACAGAGAGTTATGAACGTTGAGTGTTGAGCTATAACTTTGCTGTAATTAACGAAGTTAATTGATACTCTAAGCGTGCAAAAACTTCTCACGGTAGAATTCAATGAGCAAACTTCTACTGACTTTCCTCTTAAGTCCGAGTTGCTAATGCTGCTGAACCTGTTAGCCCAGTAATAAGTTTAGATTTTTAACCAACTTCTTACACACGACCTTTAACTTTTCAGCGATTTTCCCAAACTTCTGACGATTCTCGGTTTACGATGATCTCAACGACTGCTAAACCTACTGAACAATCCGATGAAGAAAGTGATACCGCAGTTAGGTTATTTGGTTGTGACAGTTTAATTTGTATTAATGCTGTTCGTCAGTCGCGCGGTTTACCTCCTGTTACCTGATTATTAAATTGAGGAGTGTTACTGCAAACTAATCTTGCTGCGAACTAGCTGTTTTTTGCACTGTAGCACTCATTTTTTGACCCCAACCTAAGCTGCGAAAATAAACGCTGCCGATCGTCACTAAAAATACAACATACGCTATAGCTTGCACCAAAAATAGGTTTTGTCGGTAGCCAAACAAAGCTTTGAGAATAATTCCAGGAAAGCGATTGTCAGGCAAAATCTGTGAAGTATCCCACACTCTTGGTCCTAAAATGCAAGAAGGATTTCTAACAAATTGTTCACGATAGAAACACAACGACTCCGAAGCAGGATCAATACTTGCAAAGGCAGCAACAGCAGCATCAAAATGCTTTAACGCAGATACTACTAAACCTGCAACAATTAACAGTAATAGAACTCCCATTACTTGGAAAAAGCGGCGGATATTAAACTTGACACCCCATTTAAATAACATTACGCCAATCAAAACAGCACCCACTAAGCCGAATACTGCACCTAAAGCAGGAAATAAACCTTGTTGAAAATTAGCAGCAATAAAAATAACTGTTTCAAAGCCCTCACGGAGAACTGCGATAAAAATTAAGCTGAAAACTCCCCAACCCGCAGCTTGATTGTGTTGCAAAGTGTTAGTTAGTGTACCTTCAATATCTGCTTTGAGATGCTTCGCCTGTTGTGTCATCCAAATCAGCATCCAACTTAGCATGACAATTGCGATCGCGCTAAATATCCCTTCCATCAGGGGTTTAATCACAGGCGCGTATTCAGGATTTGCATTACTAATAACAGGAATAATCCAACTAAACAGCAAACCGACCAACGCACTCGCCCCAATTCCCGCCCCCACACCTGCATAAACCCAAGAATTCAATTGACTTTGCTGTGCTTTTTTGAGACACGCGAGGACAATTCCTACGACTAAAGCAGCTTCGACTCCTTCGCGGAGGGTAATTACAAAAGTTGGTAACGCAGCACTAATACTCATAAATGTTTTTTAGACGGCACTGCCACTAAAGTCGCGCAACATCTTTTTAATTTCAATGTTGTGTAATTCTTCTTGTCCAATCATCGTGCGGGCAAATTCTTCTAAATAGATACTGGCATCGTTCACTGTTTCTAGAAGACTTTTATATAATTCCAAAGCTTTTTTTTCGTGATTCAAGCTTTCTTCTAAAATATCTCGCACTGTGTGCTTGTAAGTTTCTTCCATTGGTGCAATCCGCAGACTGGGATGTCCTTCCAAGCCTGTGAGAATTTCCCCAACTTGTTGGGCGTGGAGTAGCGATTCGTTTGCTTGTGCTTTAAAAAAATCTACGATTGGAATTCGATTTGGTCCTGTAACCATGAGTGAATAGTGTGTATAACGCACTACACCAGCAAGTTCAAACTCCATAATGGTGTTTAGCAGGTGAATCGCCTTTTCTTGGTCAAGCTCTTTCATGAGTATTTGGAGTAAATATATATTGTTCTGAACGCGCTATTTTCTAGCTTAGCTTTCTTGTAGTAACTTGTTTATCTTGCAAAACTTTCTCATTCTATCCTAAAAATCTCAAGATTTACTTAAAATAAAAAGCAAATAAGTTGATCAATAATAAGAGTCAGTTGAGTTTTAATTGCAATAAACAGGTGAGCAATGCGTTTTCATTTGCAGCAAAGGATGTGCATAGCAGTCTTCGCGGGGATACTATTGAGCGCGAGTGCTTGTCAAAATCAAACTTCAACAATAGCAAATACTACATCCAATACGACTTCAGCACAGAGTAATAGTCAATTTAGAGATCGCCAGATTGTCAGTGACTTTGCCGATCAAGTTGTGATTCCAACTTATCAGTTGTTTGCTCAAAAAGCAGTACAACTATCAAATGCAATTGAGAGTTTTGTGCAAGAACCTAATAACCAAACCTTAACAGCAGCACGGAATGCTTGGCGCGATGCGCGATCGCCCTGGGAACAGAGTGAAAGCTTTACCTTTGGACCTGCAGATTCTTTAGGATACGATGCAGCCTTAGATTCATGGCCAGTTAATGAAACTGACTTAACGGCTGTACTGCAAAGTAATGACCCTTTGACTGTAGAAACAATTCAAAAGCGTCAAGACACAGAAAAAGGATTTCATGCGATCGAGTTTTTGCTATTTGGTACACAGAACAACAAAAAAGTTAGTGATTTTAACCAACGAGAACTCGAATACTTACAAGCTTTAGGTAAAGACTTTAACCGCGTGGCGAATGAACTAGTTGCTAGTTGGACAACAGGAGTTGAAAATCAACCTGCTTATCGAGAAGTACTTGCTACTGCCGGTGAAAGTAGTAATAGCAACTATCCTACACTACCTTCTGGGGCAGCAGAAATTGTTCAGGGAACAATCGACAGCCTAGATGAAGTTGCTAATGAGAAGATCGGCGAACCATTAGCGCAAAAAGACACTAAATTACTCGAAAGTCGATTTAGCTTTCATACCCTTGAAGACTTAAAAAGCAACGTCAAAGGTGCAGAGAACGTCTATTTAGGTCGTTTCCCAGATGCTAATACCGATGGCAAGGGAATTAGTAATTTTATTGCCCAGGTTAACCCTGACTTGGATGCCAGAATTAAAAGTCAATTTCAGTCATCAATAACAGCGTTAGAGAAAATTCCTGCACCTTTAGAAACTGCAATGGCTAATCCGCAAGCAGTACAACAAATTCAAGCCGCACAAACTGCAATTGATAATCTTCAACAAACCATGAGACAGGAAGTTTTGCCCTTGGTACAGAACTAAGCTGTAAAAGTATGAACTCCTCACTGCATATTCACAGAAAACAACTAAAATTTTTGGTAATTTTTGCTGTAGCGATCGCCGCAGGAATTTCTTTATCAATTTTCTGGGGTCAAGATTGGTCTTTACCGCCGCCAATGGCGGGAGGCGCAACAACAGTCATCAATCGCACTTCGCGTGGTTTTGAACAGCCAGCACCAAATTTAAGTGAAGCTGAATTAAAAGATCATTTAGAAGGCGATCGCGCATTTGAGGCGGTTTTTGTCACGCCGCCAGCGCCTGTTAATTCAGGATTGGGACCATTATTTAACAATGCTTCTTGTGCAGGTTGTCACATCCGTGATGGAAGAGGAATGCCTGTGAAAGGACAAATGCTTGTCCGAGTCAGTTTACCACCAGGATACCCCACGACTAGCGAACAACAAGAGGTTATCTTTGAATCGCATCCTGAAGCATCAGTTACTTTAGGAAATGCACCACCTGTTCCAGGAATTGGTACGCAAATTCAGGATCAAGCTGTTTATGGTTATCAACCCGAAGCCGAAGTAGAAGTTTCGTGGCAAAAGTCTTTTGGTAACTATGCAGACGGGACAACCTACGAACTGCGATCACCTGTTGCTCGAATCACACTTCCTAACGGGAAACCCTTACCACCACAAGTTTTAACCTCACTGCGGATTCCGACACCAATATTTGGTCGCGGTTTACTCGAAGCGATCGCGGACAAAACCATCTTAGCTTTAGCTGATCCAGAAGATAGCAATAAAGATGGCATTTCTGGTCGTCCGAACATGGTATGGGATATAACTACCCAAAAAGTAGTGTTAGGTCGTTTTGGGCATAAAGCTAATATTCCCAATCTTCTGCAACAGACCGCCTCTGCTTATGTCAATGATATGGGTGTGACTAATCCTTTATTTCCTGAAAAAGATGGCTCTAGTGATATTGACGATCGCACTCTCAATACAGCAACCTTTTATACACAAACACTAGCTGTTCCTGCTCGTACAATGGTAGACGATCCGATAGTCAAGCAGGGTGAAAAATTATTTAATCAAGCCAATTGTGCTGCGTGTCATGTGGCAGAATTACGTACTACAAACTATAAAATTCCTGCTTTAGCACATCAAACAATCTATCCTTATAGCGATTTGTTGTTACACGATATGGGGTCAGAATTAGCTGATCGTAGACCAGATTTTGCTGCAACAGGAACAGAATGGCGCACGCCACCCTTGTGGGGTTTAGGCTTGACTCAAACTGTATTACCTTATTCTGGCTATTTACATGATGGTCGGGCGCGGACATTAGCAGAAGCTATTTTATGGCATGGAGGAGAAGCTGCACAATCAAAAGAGATGTTTAAAAAGATGTCTCAAAGCGATCGCGATGCTTTAATTCGATTCTTAAATTCTCTGTAACTCACAAAAACTTCAATATTAGTAACTTGGAGGCTTGGCTAAATTCTTAAACTTCGTGAATTGCGGGTCAAATAATAATTTGACAGTACCTGTAGGCCCATTACGGTGTTTTGCTGCAATCACTTCAGCAATGCCGCGATCAGGAGTATCGCTATTGTAGTAATCATCGCGATAAATCATTAAAACGAGATCCGCGTCTTGTTCTAACGAGCCAGATTCGCGTAAGTCGGAGAGTAAGGGTCGCTTATTTGTACGTGCTTCTACTTGACGACTTAATTGCGATAGCGCAATTACGGGAACTTTGAGTTCTCTTGCCATACCTTTAAGCGATCGCGTAATCCGCGATAACTCTTGAACGCGGTTGTCGCTACTACTACCTTCCATCAGTTGTAAGTAGTCGATTAAAATCAAGGCTAATTCGGTTCCTTTTTCAGCTTGCAACCGTCGGGCTTGCGATCGCATTTCCATCACCGTCATATTTGCGGTGTCGTCGATATAAATCGGTAATTCAGATAAATTGCCAAACGCACGACTTAATTGTTCCCACTCGTTTTGGCTAATACGTCCCGCGCGCATCCGATGACTTTCGATTCCGGCTTCGCTGGCTAAGAGTCGTTGCACTAATTGCTCTTTAGACATCTCCAGGCTAAAAACCGCGACAGATTGTTCGTAGCGAGCCGCTATATTTTTAGCAATATTCAGTGCTAGCGCCGTTTTCCCCATTGCTGGGCGTCCTGCAAGGATAACTAAATCAGAACGTTGGAAACCACCGGTAAGCGCGTCAAGGTCGTAAAAATCGCACAATAGTCCTGGTAGAGTTTGTCCTTGGTCGCGACTTTCGAGTTCCTGAAAAGTATCAATCAGCGTATCTGAAATCGAGACAAGACCTTTTTGCGGACGTTCTTGCGTAATGCTGAAAACTTTTTGCTCTGCACGGTCTAAAACTGTTGCTAACTCAACATCAGTTTGATAGCCTAGCTGGACAATTTCATTACCCGATTCAATCAACTTGCGCCGCAGAAATTTGTCCATGACTAGCATTGCTAGGACATCAATATTAACGGCTGATACGGTGCGGTCTACAAGTTGGGTAAGTTTGCTTCTCCCGCCGATCCGAGATAGTAAATCGTGGTCTGCTAACCATGCGGATAGACTGAGAAGATCCGTCGGTTTTCCCTGCTGGTGGAGTCTGAGGGCGGCTTCGTAAATTTCCCTGTGGGCGCTGATGTAAAAAGCTTCTTTGACAAGGCGATCGCTTACACGGCTAATTGCTTCAGGGTCGAGTAAAATCCCTCCTAAAATGGCTTCTTCGGCATCAATATTCTGTGGAGGTAAGCTGCCGATATTATCTTGAAAACTCAGTTGTTGAGTCATAGAGCAGAGGTCAGAGGTCAGAGGTTAGGGTTAGGGCAATGAAGAATTAAATCCTGTATCTATTATCGCTTTTTCCGCTTGCCCTGATTGTCCTGCTTAGGAAGACACACTACACCCTTATGATATGAATAGCCTTGGTGACTGAAGTCGCGGCTTGATAGACTAAGTCTACCTCCGTGGGCTAATACCATTTCAAGTTATGGTGCTCCAATCAGGTAGCAAGCGAGCAGAGATGCTTCAAGTGCAGGGGAGAAAATGCCTGTATTTCTCATTTAATAACGCGCTTCGCAGACCTTCGGTTCAAACATTACCCCCCGATCTCTGACCTTTGATCCCTAACCTCTTCTTCATTCTGGTACAACCTGAATTAGGATTTCTGCTGTTACCTCTGGATGAAGTTTAATTTCAGCGGTGTAAGTACCTGTTTTACTGATATCTGGTAAAGTTATCCCGCGCCGATCTACTTCTTGACCGATTGCTGCTTGAACTAAGGCCGCGACTTCAGGAGCGGTTACAGTACCAAAAATAGCGTCTTTTTCACCAACTTGCTTCGCGATTGTGAATTGCCCTACTTTATCTAATGCTGCTTTTTGAGTTAGGGCTTGTTGACGTAATTCTTCTTGACGCTGACGTTCTTTTTCGCGTCGGCGCTCAACTTGCTTGAGAATCCCTGGAGTTGCTTGCATTGCGAGATTTTGGGGAAGCAAATAGTTGCGAGCGTAACCTGGTGCAACTTCTACTAAATCTCCAGATTTTCCTAGCTTGCTAACATCCTGATTGAGAACTAATTGCACGCGTTTTGCCATGGTCTTTCCTGTAGTGGTTGAATTATGTTGGTATCGTTGCGAATGTTTATTTAAAAAATTGATCAGAATCTATAATCGTAACGAAATATAGCAAGCAATCGCAACCGTATATCTTACTACGTCTGGTTAATCGATAGCAATAGGATCGTATTCATGCAAAATGTCTTTCAAACGATGAAGATATCAGGAGTAATCGATCTAAAACAGCAAAGCTTTCTCTGCCTTTCTTCACTCAGAACTGATCTTTCATTCCGCGCAAGCGTGCAAAAGTTTGTAGTGGATCGTTGCTTTGTACTGCTGACTGTAACTCAGGTTGATTCCAGCGTAGAAAGGGATTTGTACGCTTTTCAACGTTCAACATCGAAGGTATTGTAGCTTCCAAACGATTGCGTGCTGCTTTGACTATTTCATAACGAGCTTGTAATTCGGGATTTCCACCATCCACTGTCAGCGCAAATTGCAAGTTCTTTAAAGTATATTCGTGGGCGCACCACACGCGCGTATTGTCTGGTAAAGCTCTTAATTTTGTCAAAGAATCGAGCATTTGTGCGGGAGTTCCTTCAAATAAGCGACCGCATCCCCCTGCAAATAATGTATCGCCGCAAAACAAATCTCCGTTAGTGTCTGGTGTTTCTGGCGGGAAGTAGTAAGCAATATGTGCGCGAGTGTGTCCTGGGACAAAAATAACTTCAGCGCTGCGATCGCCAAAGTCAACGCGATCGCCTTCTTTTAAGAAAACTTGCTGTCCTGGTATTCTGCCGCGATCTTTCTCGCCACCATACACTGTAACACTTCCAAAACGCTGAATTAACTTGCGATTACCACCTACATGATCGTTATGATGATGCGTGTTAAAAATTGCTACTAACTCTGCGTCTAGTTGCTCTAGCTGTTCTAGTACTGGTTCTGCTTCTGCTGGGTCTACAACCGCAGCTATATTTTGCATGGGTTCATGCAGCAAAAAAATGTAATTATCATAAAGTGCCGAAATTCTGATGACTTCCATTGCTTGTGCTTCTACTGCTCTTTAAACTAATAACTTAATCTGAATAATTTTTCTTGAATAAAAATACTTAATTAAGAATCTAAATATTTTACTAACTTATACCCACTCCTAATGACTAAACATCATCATAAGTGAGGATTAGAGATGTGCCAAAAGTATTACTGTAATTTACTGAAAATTGCAATTTTTCAAGGATTACCAGAAAACTAAAATTGACTTAAAATCTCTTTGAAATATTCCAGTTTCATGACGATATTGTTCGCACTCAGTAGCTATGCAACGACGCTGTTTTAATTTGTGTATAAGATTTAGAAATGAGTTTACTTAGTGGCGAATTGTTCGCGGACTGTTTGGGCAAACTGAATAATCTGAGGAAAATCAGGGGCTGAGGTGTGACTACTCATTCCTAACCATAATAAGTATTCAATATTACCAGCGGGACCTAGCAACGGCGAGACGGTTAAGCCTCGATATTGCCAACTCATTTGTTGTGCGGCTTGTAATACTTGAAATATTGCCTTAGCTTGGGCTTCTGGATCACGTACTACGCCTTTTTTACCAACGTGCGATCGTCCCGCTTCAAATTGCGGTTTAACGAGTAAAACTGCCTCGCGCGGGGGTTGTAGTAATTCCCACAAAGCAGGTAGAATCTTAGTTAAAGAAATAAAAGATACATCAACTACCGCAAAATCAGCCATAGCGTCACTTTCTTGATATAGTTGCGCTGGTTGCAGATAGCGTAAATTTGTTCGTTCTTTCAAAACAACACGCGGATCGTTGCGTAAACCCCAGTTAACTTGTCCGTAGCCAACATCAATTCCGTAAACGCGTTTTGCTCCAGCTTGTAGGAGACAATCGGTAAAACCGCCAGTCGAGATTCCGCCATCGATGCACACACGCCCAGTGACTGAAATATCAAATTCAGTTAAGGCTTTGAAAAGCTTTTCGCCACCGCGTGAAACATAAGGCGATCGCGCTTTAATATGAACTGCTGCTGTTGTCTCAACCTCAGTACCAGGTTTATCAACGACTTGTTGATTTACAAAAACTTCGCCAGCGCGAATTAAGCGTTGGGCTTGTTGTCTAGAGGAACAAAGTTCTAAATCTACAAGTAGCGTGTCAAGTCGTTGTTTAGCCAAGACGAAATTACAAAGCATTTAGATATAAGCTTTGTCTATTTTAATGCTTATCGATTCCTACCACAGGTTACGATAGATTTCCCCTTCCCAAGTACTACTCCAGTTCGTCCCAAACGGAAATTGCTGCCAATCCATCGTTTCATTAGGAGTAACACGCGTCAACGATATTAACTCCGATTGCATTTGCTCAATAAGATCTTGTTCCGCCGCTGTTAGCAGCACTTCCGCTGATTGATTTGAGTTTTGCGCAGAATTGACCATCATGGCAACATCAAAATACTTGCCATTGATTTTGACGCTAGTTTCGTTAAAATATCGGTCTTCTTAGGAATTCTTTACTTTTTGCTAGTGGCTAGTTGTTAGTGATGAGTGATGAGTTTTGAGTTAAATCGTCTCATTCAGAACTCAACACTCAACAACGAGAACTCATAAGTGTCTATCTTTTCTGCTTCCTCTTCACCTATAACCCGCCGCTTGTAGCGAGAAAAGTCGGGCGTAGCGCCCTTGGGCTTGAAGTAATTCCTCGTGCGTTCCTTGTTCGATTAATTCTCCACCAGAAAGAACAATAATCTTGTCTGCCATACGGACAGTCGAGAAGCGGTGTGAAATTAAAATCGCCATTTTATCTTTACTAAGCGTGCGAAATCGTTGGAAGATTAATACTTCAGCTTCTGCGTCCATGGCTGCGGTAGGTTCATCTAAAACAAGAATATCTGCTTGCGTCCGCATAAAAGCCCGCGACAGCGCAATTTTTTGCCATTGTCCGCCAGAAAGTTCTTGACCGCCTTTGAACCAACGTCCTAACTGCGTGTAAAATTTATCTGCCATTTGCTCGATAAAAGGTTGCGCCATGCCTTTTTCTGCGGCAATATGCCAGTGCGGTTCTTCAACCAAGTGTTGAACATCTCCGACACCAATATTCTCACCGACAGTGAATTGATAGCGGACGAAATTCTGGAAAATCACGCCAATTCGCCGATGCAACACCGCGATATCCCATGCTTGTAAATCTAAGCCATCAAGCAGAATTCGTCCTGAATCTGGAGAGTAAAGGCGCGTTAATAATTTGATTAAAGTCGTTTTTCCCGAACCATTTTCACCAATGATCGCAAGTTTCTCACCTGGTTTGAGATGCAACGACAAGTTTTTCACCGCAGGTTGCAAACTTCCTGGATACGTAAAAGTCACGTTTTCAAACCGAATACCATCTTGCGGTGAGGTTCCTTGGGTAGCGTTACCGCGTGGTGTGGGAATGTCTTGTTCGAGAAACTCATAGAGATTCGATAGATACAATTGATCTTCATACATTCCCCCTAGCGAAGTAAGTGCCGACGAAAACGTTGTTTGTCCTTGGCGAAATACCACGAGATACATCGTCATATCACCAAGTGAAATTCGTCCAGCGATCGCTTCTATCACAATCCAAGCATACGCTGCATAAAACGCCACACTACTAAGTAAACCCAAGATATAACCCCACACGCCTCGGCGTAAAGTTAAATCGCGATCTTCACGGTATAGGCGATTAAAAATATTGTGGTAGCGTTGTAGCAACATTGGTCCTAGTTGATACAACTGCACCTCCATCGCAAAATCTTCACGCGCAATTAAAGTTTCTAAATAATGCTGTTCTCGCGTTTCTGGTGCGCGCCAGCGAAATAAACGAAACGCTTCGCCGGCAAACTTTGTTTCTGCAATAAATGCTGGGATTGCTGTTAAAACGAGTGCTAACAACGCCCACAGCGAAAATTGCAGCAGCAACCCACCGTAGGTAAAGAGTGCAAGACTATCTTGAACAATACCAAATGTGCGACTAACCAGCGACAACGGACGACTTGATGCTTCGCGCCGCGCCCGCGTCATCTTATCGTAGAATTCGGAGTCTTCAAAATGAGCAAGATCTAAGGTTAAAGCTTTTTCTAGAATGAGAATATTAACTCGTTGCCCTAGCAACACTCGTAAAAGCGATTGACAAATACTCAATCCGCGTTGACTACCTGCGAGTAAGGCGACTAGTATGGCTTCTAATGTTAAATAGCCTAATGCGATCGCCCGATTATTTTCTCCTCCTGAGTGCGAGGCGATAACAACCGCATCAACAATCAATTTACCAATGTAGGCGATCGCTGCAGGAAGTAAACCTGCTGTTAAAGTGAAGACTGCAAAAACAACTGTGAGAACGCGGCTAGTTGTCCATACAAGTGCGATAGCCCGTCTACTATAACGAAATATTGCGAATATTTGTCGCAAGCTTTGCTGCAATGGGAGTGCGATTCCCTGCGGATAACTTTTCATCTACGATTCAATACAGGAAACCTCTATTCCCGATCCCTAGCCACTAATTGCTATTCACTATTAACTCAACTTTCCTTTTGCTCGTGGTACTCTGATATGTGCTCGTAAACTTCTTCAGGAAACTGCAAATCTTTGTAAACGTTGCAAGCATCAGGATCGTCAGGATTGGGGCAAATTGGAAAATCTTGCTGTTGTTGCCATTGCAATACTCTTTCGCGGCGTGGGGGATTATAGTTTTTACCTTGCACTTGTTGATAAAGCGATCGCGCGTCTTCTTCACTACAATCGCGGTCTTTTTGTAGATATTCAATTAACTCTTTTTCGCTTAAAAAGTGCCGCGCTACCATCGCAAACACTAATCTACCGTAATGACCAATATCCTTACCCGCGTCTAAAGCATCAAGTAGATGCGCCATCATCTCGCTTTTGCGTAAATCTGCAACTGCCATAATTTGTGATGTTCTCCCTGACTTCTATTTTAATAGTACGCAAGTACTAAATCGATGCAACGGTATCAGGTAAAGGCGGACGCCAGCAAAGGTAAGCAAGCGGACCAAATAAAGGAATAAGCGCAAATACCCAGAAAAGTTGTGAATTGCTAGAATAACCGCGACGCGCCATATCGTCACCAAGTACGGTAGGAAACAACGCCGCAAACACACAAAACGCTAGACTCATACCATGAATAAAGCGATCGCCCAAAAATTGCTGCACAAAATCTCCCCAATCGCCAGCAACTAAACCAAAAGCGACTAAACCAAGCGTAAATATCGTCACAGCGACACCAGTACTACGCGAGTCTAGTAGTTGTAACCAAGGATCTTTCGCACCAGTAAATTCTTGATTCGCCTCGCGTAAGGCTAAGTAAGGAATTAATCCGATCACACCTGTACCAACTGACGCCAGTGCAAAAGCCCAAAACGGAATCTTCTGCATTCTGCCATCAATAAATAATAGACAGCTATAAATGAATATCCAAACACCAATGAGCGAAAACAACGATAAAATGACTGGATTTACCTTTGTCCACTGCAACGTCAGAATGTTGATTAACAGTGTTAAGGTTTCTTGTAGATGCAGTGGTGGTGCAAAAAACAGCACATAGATAATGAACGCTGCCCAAAGCCCCCACAAAACAATTTTTCTACTCATAAGTACGCGCGTGAAATAAACATAACTTTAAGATTAATAATTAGTAGCGATTAGTGTCTGTGTAGCTAAATAGCTAATTACCAAGTGCTAAAAGCTTTCCTAGTACCCATTACCCAACAAAGGAGAGAATTAACACAGCATGATAAATCCATCCTACATTTTTCTAGCGGGAGCCAGCCGTGGCGTTGGTCGAGAAATTGCGCATTGCTTAACACAACAAAAATTAAAGGTAAAAGCTTTACTGCGCAGCGAGGCGACTCGTACAGATTTAGAAGCAATGGGAATTGAAGTTGTTTTAGGCGACGCGTTACGTATCAGTGATGTAGAAAGTGCAATAACACAAGGAATCACAGCAGTTATTAGTACGATTGGTGGTTTACCCAAAGATGGCGATCGCGCAGACTATTTAGGCAATAAAAACCTCATCGATGCAGCCGTCAAAGCCGGAGTACAGAAATTTATTTTAGTTTCTTCGATTGGTAGCGGTGATAGCGCGCAAGCTTTACCACCTCAAGCTTTGGCGACATTAGGTTCTGTATTAGCTGAAAAGGAAAAAGCTGAACAGCATTTGATCAACAGTGGACTGACGTATACAATCATTCGCCCAGGTGGTTTAAAATCAGAACCCGCAACAGGCGATGGCGTTCTTACTGAAGATCCGCGCGTTGCTGGGACAATTCACCGCGCTGATGTCGCGCAACTTGTCTGTCGCTGTCTCAATTCGGAAAAGGCGAATAATAAAATTCTATCCGCTGTTGATCGCCAAATGATGTACGGTCAACCTGATTTTGTCGAATTTGATGTTAGCTGAGTGATTGAAATCGCCGCTACACAACCGAAACCTATGAAGATAGGTTTCTTCAATACGAGTAGTGCCCTGACTCTGATCTTCCATCTCTGCTACGGTGACGATCTTGCAGTATGATAAATTTTAAGACTGATTTACTTGCTTAATACACGGCTATGGAAATTTTGACACTTGGTTGGGTTACGCTGCTTGTTACGTTCACATGGTCAATTGCAATGGTAGTTTGGGGTCGTAACGGACTGTAAAAGCTCAAGTGGAAACGACAGCACTTAATGTTCTGGTTTTAGTCGCCTTTGGGTTACTCGTTGCAGTGACCGGAGGTGTTTTGTACTTAACAGCGGCTGATTGGCGCGATCGCCGTCGCCAAGACAAAGAAAATCGCGAAAACCGCACCTCAGGTAGATACAAACGCAAAAAGGGGTAAAGCATTGCCTTACCCTCTTGACAAGATATTATCTTTATGCATTCTGAGCGCCTGGTTGTCCATTTTCGACAATGAACGACGCTAGCGTACTCGCTGGAGCTTGTGGATCGAGAATTGATGAAACAACTCGATAATCGCTACGCCATTGTTTAGGTGTAAGTTGACAGCGAACGTAGCCGCGAAAAGCACCATCAAAGAATTTTGTATGTGGATTATTGGCTAAAGCTGCGGTGACTGGGGCAATAAACTGTGCAGGAAAATCCGAAGTAATCGAAGTCCCGACAAATTCTGTACCAATAGTAGGTGAAGCAGGATTGCTAAAGTCGGCTTTGAGGTCGTGTACCCAGCTAGAGTGAATGTCACCTGTAATCACAACAGGGTTAGCAACTTTGCGCTGTTGGATGAAGTTAAATAGGCGATCGCGTGCGGCAACGTAGCCATCCCATTGATCGAGGTTAAACGTTTCACTATCTGAACGCGCATCAAAGTCAAATTGAGCCATCATTGTTTGTTGCGCAATCACATTCCAACGCGCGGATGAGCGCTCTAATCCTTGAAATAACCAGCGTTCTTGCTCTTTGCCCGTCATCGTCGCCTTTTCTGCCAAAGCCTCTGCGCATCGAGGTTTTAAGCCATCTCCACACGGCTGATCGCTGCGGTATTGGCGAGTATCTAGTACAAAGAATTCAGCTAATTCACCAAAAGTCAAACGCCGATAAAGTTGCATATTTGGACCTTTGGGCAAGGAAGATAAACGCAATGGCATATGCTCATAATAAGCTTGGTAAGCATTGGCACGACGTTTAATAAATTCTTCGCGCGTTTGATCGTCTTCGGGAATCAAGTTCGCATAATTATTCTCAACTTCGTGATCGTCCCAAGTCACAATCCAAGGAAACTTTGCATGAACCGCTTGCAAATGAAATCCGGTTTTGTACAAAGCATGACGGTTGCGGTAATCTGCAAGACTGATAATTTCAGGACTGTTGTGTTGGCGTGGTTTGCTCAAATCAGGTCCGTATTCGTAGATATAATCGCCAAGATGCACGACAAAATCGAGTTCTTCTCGCGCCATGTTGCGGTAGGCAGAATAAAAGCCATTTTGCCAATCTTGACATGAAGCAAATGCAAAAGTCAGTTTTTGTAAGCGATCGCCTCTTGCGGGTGCAGTGCGCGTTCTCCCGATGCGACTTGTATCGTTACCTGCTTTGAATTGATACCAATACCAGCGATTTGGTTCTAAACCTTGCACTTCGACATGAACCGAATGCGCAAGTTCGGGAGTTGCGATCGCTGTTCCTTTTTGGACAACTTGCTGCATCTTTGGATCTCGTGCTATTTGCCAGCGCACTTCAACGTTTTGGTTTGGCATTCCGCCACCGTTGAGTGGTTGAGGCGCTAACCGCGTCCAAATGACAAAACCATCGGGTAACGGTTCTCCCGAAGCAACACCGAGTTTAAACGGATAATCAGAAAACTTTGGTTGCGCAACGACTCGCCGCGAAAATTGACTCGCGATCGCCAAACTTGTTAATGCACTCACACCCATCAGCAAGCGCCGCCGCTGCATCCCAGTTAACAGCAAACGCTCCACATCCCAAGCAGCCATATAAATCCTCTAGATATCTTCTTGAAAGAAAGTCGGGTAACTCAAAAAAATCAAAATTTTAATAAATTCACCAAACTTCTTTTGAGTAAAAGACTCTTCCAAAAGATATCAATTGATAATTAACTGCTGTTCAAGCTAGCGTTAAACTTGTTTTAAGCTAAAATGTTGCTTTGAAAAGAATCACAGTTCGGCTTTTTATGCGTTTTATCAAGAACGTTTCTGTTTTTATAGCTCTTTTTGAGTATGAAACAAAAGAGATTTTTTACTATTTCTTAGTTTATGAAATTAGAGTACAGTGAATTTGCATTATATCTAGATGATTCAGGTAGCCCCAAGCCCGATCCGAAAGATCCACATCCTTTTTTTGGGATGGGTGGTGTTTTAATAAATAGAGGACATGAACGGATTATTGAAACGTTAGTATTAGAGTTTAAACAGCGATGGAATATTGGTCTAGATATACCTTTGCATGGAAGTGAAATACGTTCTAGAAAGAACAACTACAAATAGCTAGGAAATCTTTCAGAAGTAGACTATCAACAATTCATGGAGGACTTAACTAATACAATCGTTCGTTGTCCTATTATTGTTCATGCGTGTGTTGTATCTCGTCATGGTTATCTAAAACGCTATTTAGAAAAGTATGGCGAGGATACATGGAAGATGATGAAAAGTGCCTTCACTATTTTAGTAGAACGTGCAGCTAAGTATGTAGCAGCCAAAAATGGTACATTAATGGTTTATTTTGAAGCTGCTGGCAAACGAGAAGATAGACTCATCAAATCCTATTTTAATGACTTGCGCTCTCAAGGACACCCTTTTGATACCGTTCGAGCTAACAAATATTCCCCGCTATGTGCTAACGACTTTTCATCCCTACTACGTGGAATCGATAGTAAAAAAAAGAACAATGCAGTGATGCAAATTGCTGACTTATGTTTATATCCTGTTGTTAGTAGCAAAACTAAGCCAAATAACCAAGCGCTTTTAAGCCTCAAAACAGCTAATTTACTAGTAGATTGTAATTTAGAACCTAATCTTGTAGATAATTTAGGAGTTAAATACTACTGCTTTGACGATAAGCCGTAAAAACAACAAAACCGCCTCGAAGTGCGGTAGTGGTGCGGCGGTCTACGACCACCCCTAGGCTGTGCCTATTTATAAATATAAGTTTTAATCAACTTTTTGTCAACTACCGCTAGCCTGTATAGTTACATACAAAAATAACTAACGGTAATTCTACTTAAATAAAATAACTTGCCTCAAGAGCATTAATTTCTTAAAGCAAGCTTATGCATTTGTTAGTTGTGATTAATAGAAGCTAAGCAGTGGTATTAATTCCACTCCCAGCCTTGCAATTTTAGAGAGAATTGGAGAGCCACTGCGGTGCGGGGTGTCCCCCCGTTGAAGCAAGTGGCGTGGATTTAGGGGACACCGTCGTTGTGATTGAGGTAACCTAAAGCTGCTTCACTTCAGAAACCAACTTCGCGACGACATCTTTCGCACTGCCAAAGAGCATCATTGTTTTATCTTTGTAAAACAAATCGTTATCAACCCCAGCAAAGCCAGTACTCATCCCTCGCTTAATGACGATTGTGTGCTTAGCGCGATCGACTTCTAAAATTGGCATTCCATAAATTGGGCTAGCAGCATCGCTACGCGCGGCGGGATTCACGACATCATTTGCCCCAATGACTAACGCGACATCGGTTTGCTCAAACTGGGGATTGATATCATCCATGTCGTACAACTGCGGATATGGTACGTTTGCCTCGGCGAGTAACACATTCATATGTCCTGGCATTCTTCCTGCAACGGGGTGAATTGCATACTTAACCTCCACGCCCATTTTTTCGAGTTGATCTGCCAATTCACGAACGCTGTGCTGTGCTTGCGCGACTGCCATACCGTAGCCAGGAACAATCACTACCGATCGCGCATAACCTAACATCATTGCGCCTTCTTCGGGATCAATGCTGTGGACAGTTTTATCTTCTGTACCACTACCACCAGAGACGCCCGCCTTACCAAACGAGCCGAACAAGACGCTTGCCAATGAGCGGTTCATTGCCTTACACATGATCTGCGTCAAAATCAATCCCGATGCGCCTACTAAAGCACCCGCGATGATTAGCATATTGTTCATCACGACAAAACCAGCCGCACTCGCCGCTAAACCTGATAATGAGTTCAACAGCGAAATCACGACTGGCATATCGCCGCCACCAATCGGTAAGACAAATAGCACGCCGAGGAGCAAGGAAATTCCTGCTACTGCTAAGAATATTGGTAAATTTTCGGGGGAGACTAATAAATATCCGCTACCAACAACAAAACCAACTAAAAGTAAGGCATTAATCGGTTGCTGTAGGGGAAATGTCACGGGAGAACCGCTGATTAAACCTTGCAACTTAGCAAAGGCAATCATACTACCAGTAAACGTGACGCCACCGATAAACACATCCAACAGCATCGAGACGTTGGCATCAAGAGGGATGGCTTGCGATGTTCCCCTCAATCGCCAAAACTCAGCGACGGCGACAAGCGCAGAAGCCGCGCCACCAAGTCCGTTCAACAAGCCTACCATTTGTGGCATCGCGGTCATGGCAACTTTTTGCGCCGCGATCGCCCCAATCAACGAACCAACTGCTAACCCGACTAAGATCATTTCATAGCTCAGCACCTGCCGATCGAGCAGCGTTGCTACAACCGCAAGCAACATCCCGACTGCGGCTAAGAAATTACCTTGACGCGCGGTAGCAGGCGAACCTAATTTCTTTAAACCGACGATAAATAACGAAGCCGCGACTAAATAACTTAACTGAATTCCTGTTGGTAGAAAGTCACTCACGCTTTCACCTCTTTTTTCTTAAACATTTGCAACATCCGATCTGTTACTAGAAAACCACCTACAACGTTGATGGTTGCTAGCACAACGGCGATTAAGCCTAAAATTACCGATACGCTTCCTTCATTGGCACCTGAAACTAGAATCGCGCCGATTACCGCAATGCCTGAAATTGCATTCGCGCCAGACATCAAAGGTGTATGTAGTGTTGGTGGGACTTTATTGATCACCTCAAATCCCGTAAAAGATGCCAAAACAAATACAAACAAAGCGGCAAGTAATGCTTCTGTCATTGAAAACTCTCCTAATTTGATTTGGTAATTGGTAATTGCTTTTACGACCTATTACCGATTCCTGATCGCCGCTTACCCCGCTGTAGCACTACTCAACGTTGCCAAAGCTTCTTTTACGCGTTGATTGCGAATTTCACCCGCGTGTGTGATACAAGCAGCACTGACAATATCGTCTGCAAAATTTATGTCTAAGTTGCCATCTTTGATCAGCAGTTGAACGAGCGAAGACAGGTTTTTAGAATACAGTTGACTAGCGTGAACGGGCATCGATGAAGGTAAATTGATAGGACCAATAATTGTCACGCCATTGCGTTGCACGTCTTTACCTGGTTCGGTGCAAGCACAGTTTCCACCTTGTTCAGCGGCAAGATCGACAATCACTGAACCTGGTTTCATGTTTACCACCATGTCTTCCGTCACGAGTAGCGGGGCTTTTTTGCCAGGAACTTGTGCGGTTGTAATCACAACGTCAGATTGCTTGATGTGTTCGGCGACAACTTCTTGCGTCCGCTGCTTAGCGGCTTCTGACACTTCTTTCGCGTATCCGCCATCGGCTACAGTATCTTCGTTAAGTTGTACTTCAACAAATTTCGCTCCTAAGCTTTGAACTTCTTCTTTAACGGCGGGGCGAATATCAAAAGCCTCTACCACAGCGCCCAAGCGTCTGGCGGTAGCGATCGCCTGTAACCCTGCAACTCCCGCACCCATGATAAATACTTTAGCTGGCGCGATTGTCCCTGCTGCTGTTGTCAGCATCGGAAAGTATTTTGGTAGTGCGGCGGCGGCAATTAATACGGCTTTGTATCCCGCAATCGATGCCTGTGATGATAATGCATCCATGCTTTGCGCTCTAGTTGTGCGTGGGATCATTTCCATACTCAGCGCGGTAATTTGTTTTTGTGCCAAACGCTGGGCGATCGCAGGTTCGCCTAACGGATTTAAGAAGCTAACTATAACTGCGCCTTCACGCAATAAATCTATTTCTAAGCGCCCATCTTCGCGCTCTTTAGGTATTCCTACTTTGAGGAGAATATCAGCTTCCTGCCACAAAGTATCTGTGTCGTTAATAATTTTTGCGCCTGCGGTTTCGTAGTCTGTATTTGTGAAAAAGGCGCTTTCGCCCGCACCTGCTTCTACCAATACTTCAATTCCTTGTTTAACTAATCGAGCGACAGTATCCGGTACTAAAGCAACACGACGTTCGCCAACTTCAATTTCTTTTGCAACTGCTAATCTCATGCAATCTCCTTCCTGACAATCTCGAAAATAAGCAACTCAAAATACGCCTTTTGCTAGCTCCCTCTCCAACCAAATGAAAACCTCCTCGTGATTGAATTAAGTGGTGTTTCCACTTTGCGACTACGTGGAGGCTTTATCGGTTTGGCAATTGCGATTTAATATTTTTCAAAACTTAACTTGTACTTAACTTTACACATCTTATTGCGATCCCCAAATTTTAAATTCTAATCTTTAGCTTCTTTTATAAATTGAGCCGCCAAAAGCCTTTTTTCTGTTACTTTTTGTAACTTTATTGCTTAGTAATCAAGAATATTCTTGAACAAATTGGGAGTCTTGATGAATTTAGCGTATTTGATCCGCATTTGTGTGGCAAAATGTTTCAACTTTTATAACGAAAATCACAAATATAGACACACTGGTATACATTTATCCATAAATGTCTGTGAATTCTGCAATAAGATAATTTCGACTTAGCGTGTTCTAGTGACTTTTCAGCCGAGACACGCGCACTAAAAAAAATCGCAAAGCATTGGCACTTTTTTCGACTACAGCACGTCTATCTTCATTGAGTCAGTAGTAAAGTTTAGTAAAAACACCTATTATTTAGGTATCATACCGATGGTAGCCACACAAGTATCTATGCGTCGTGCAATTTCTGCTTTAGCCGTTACTGGTTGTTTAATTGCTGGGTTTCCTGCTATTTCCCTTGCCCAGTCCTTGCCTGGTTTTACAATATTTAGCGGCGTCAGACGCGAGAACCAGTTGCCTTTTCGCCTAGATTTTGGTGGACAAGCTAATGGCTGGGATCGCTACCGTTTGCGTATTCCAGGAAATAAACTGAATCTTGCTGTTGCTCAGTTTACAGTTTCCTATCCCGAAAACTATCGCGGTAAGTTTGACACAGACCGAATTGAAGTCCGTGTTAGAGGAAAAAGTGTACCACTACAAGAAGTAAGATGGGATCAAGAAAACCGCGTTGTGGAAATCTTCCCAGTCGAACCTGTACCAGCTAATACGCGTACGGAAATTGTCTTTTCTAACGTCAGAAATCCTACCTTTGGTGGGATGTACTATTTCAACTGCCAGATTCAAACACCTGGAGATGTCCCGCTGCTACGCTATGTAGGCACGTGGATTTTGAGTATCACTTAAAAAAAATCAGGATTCCGAGATACGGAATTTACTGTATCTTCCTTGCAGCTAAAGTTACACTTTGGTGATATAATAAGAGATTGTGACTTTTTCATAGACAGCTAAGCTAGGAAGAATTATGAAGCGCACTTTAGAAGGTACTAACCGCAAACGAAAAAGAACCTCTGGTTTCCGCGCTCGGATGCGAACCCCAGATGGACAAAATGTCATAAAAGCCCGCAGAAGAAAAGGACGTCATCGGTTAACGGTTTAGCATTAGTCGCAAATCAGGCGTTGATACATTCGAGATCAACCACGCGTGGCTTTACACAAAGCAAATCGACTGCAAAGTCGGCACAATTTCCGAGCCGTGTTTCGGGAAGGAATCCGCCGTAATGGTTCGCACATAACGCTTAGAGCCTTACAGCGGAAAACTAAGCAGATGGTTAACACTGCTAGTGGAAATCTTCAGCAATCTGAGTTAATGGAAGTACCAACGCGTCTGGGTATTTCAGTAAGCACAAAAGTGAGTAAACGCGCTGTGGTTCGCAATCGGATCAAGCGTCAAATTCGAGCAGCTTTCCGCAGTTTATTACCGCGAATCGCGCCTGGATGGTTACTGGTGGTGATTGTACACCCGTCAGCGGTACAAGCTCAGTGCGATTACGGTCAATTTCTGCAAGAATTAGAGCAGTTGTTGACCGAAGCTGAGGTGATAGATGGGCATTCGTGAGGACGTATTTTTTGAAGGCGGACCGCATATTGGAGATCTTATTATTAATTTACTCATTGGATTAACGTTAATTGGTCTACCGCTAACAGTTGGAGCGATTGTCCGCGCCTTGTGGCTGCGCTATCGCATTACAAGTCGCCGCATTACGGTAACGGGAGGGTGGCAAGGACGAGATCGCACGGATGTAATTTATGCGGAAATAGTTAAAATTGTTAAAGTTCCTAGAGGTGTCGGCTTGTGGGGAGATATGGTACTCACGCTCAGAGACGGCAGCCGATTGGAATTACGCGCGGTTCCCAAGTTTCGCGAGATTTACGACTATATCAACGAGCAAGTCGCTGCCAAGAAAGTAGGTGCAGCATAGTCTGAAATCGATTAATCTAGGGCAGGCTTGATAAATTAAATAACAATATATCGGTATTAGACATCAGGAAAATTGCTCCTCTGTTCTCTAATTCCAACGCCTGACCCTTAGTTCGGATACATTAGACTCAGACATATTAGAGTAGTTCAGGTTGACTTAACGCCAATGGATTTTGGTATCGGGTTTCTTTCTAACAACGTAATGCTGCCGATCCTGGATTTCTTCTATGGGATCGTGCCAAGCTATGGATTAGCGATCGTGGCGTTAACACTCGTCATTCGCTTTGCACTCTACCCTCTCAGTGCTGGCTCGATTCGCAATATGCGGCGCACGCGAATCACGCAACCTTTAATGCAGAAGCGGGTAAAAGAAATTCAGGAGCGCCACAAAGACAATCCTGCCAAGTTGCAGGAAGAAATGAGCGCGGTGTACAAAGAATTTGGTAATCCGCTGTCTGGGTGCTTACCCGTGCTGCTGCAAATGCCAGTATTATTTGCTTTGTTCGCCACGCTACGCGGTTCGCCGTTTTCGGATGTCAACTATACTGTCAACCTGCAAATCCTGCCTCAGGAACAAATCGAACGGATTCAACCAAAAGCCTTTGCGACTTCACCGCAAAACATCTACATTGCAGATGGCGAACATTATCGCATTAGCGCGATTCTTCCTAGCGGTAACAATTTAGCAGTCGGCGAAAAAACAAAGATCGAATTTCAAACTGTAGAAGGCAAGCCACTGCAAGAGTTGGTTGCTCAACATCCAGAATCGAGTATTACACCCCACTGGAAGATCACAAAAGGTCAAGAGCGGGTACAAATCGACGAAGCAGGCAATATTACAGCATTGCAACCAGGCGATGCGACAATTCAAGGGACAATTCCAGGAATTGCTTCTGAGAAGGGCTTTCTGTTTATTGATGCTTTGGGGAGAGTAGGCGCTTTTGATGCTGATGGCACAATTCACTGGGATATTGTGGCGATGGTGATTGGCTTTGGTTTAAGCTTGTACCTCAACCAAGTGCTTTCCGGTCAAGGTGCCTCAGGTAATCCACAACAGGATACAGTCAATAAAATCACTCCGGTCATTTTTTCGGGGATGTTTTTGTTTTTCCCGTTACCTGCGGGAGTCTTGATGTATATGCTCATTGCGAACATCTTCCAAACGTTGCAGACTTTTATTGTTTCCCGCGAACCTCTGCCAGAAAACCTGCAAAAAATTGTAGCGGCATCCGAAACAAAAGAATCAGAAGCCAAAGGGCGTGAATCACTTCCTTTTGAGCCAGGACGTTCTAAGAAAAAAGCTTCAGGGTAGGTATGACAGAGGATACGCGTATGCAGCGGGGTCAAATATGGCTAGAAACGCTGCTTCAGCTGATGGGTGTGTCGCCGAGTGTGGAGGCACACTTAGAAGTTTATCAAGTCGAAGGTGCAGAAGAGCCAGATAGCTACTGGCTAACGATTGATGCTACACAACTCACTCCTGAACAAATAGAAATTCTGATTGGTTCAGAAGGCAGTGTACTTGATGCAATTCAATACTTAGCAAACGCAACGCTGAACTTAAATCAATCGCCAGCCGACCAAGCGTCATACACCGTTGAGTTAGATGGTTATCGCGTACGTCGTCAAGCAGAAGTGCAAGCGATCGCCCAAGCAGCTGCTGAACAAGTTCGCGCTTCGGGGCAAGAAGTCGAAATCAAATCGCTCTCATCAGCAGAGCGCCGTCAAGTTCATACGTTCTTGAAAACTTTTCCAGATTTAGAAACCTTTAGTAAAGGTAAGGAGCCACACCGACATTTAGTAGTGCGCCAGCTGCAATAGGAACAGCATACCAAGCATGGGCGCAATTGCGCCCATTTGAATCGTAAGTTCCGATCTCCGACCGCTACAACAACAGCTAGACTGTTATTTGAGTACTAACGCTGTGGTGGAAATACTATTTGTTTGAAGGGGTGGCGCAAAATTATGATGGAAGCCATTTATGTTCCGCAGCTACTGAAAGCGCCAAAGAAAACTGAGACAATCCAAGTTCAGGAGTTCTTGCAAGACTTAGAAACACTGACACCTGTTCGTGGTTGGTTAAAAGTAAAGCATTGCGGCAATTATTTAGAAGTGTCTGCCGCTGCTGAAACCATCATCACGCTAACGTGCCATCGCTGCCTGCAACAATACAATCATCGTTTGGTTGTCGATACTTTAGAGATTATCTGGTTAGACGAAGCTGCTGAACAAACAGATACACTTTTAGTCGAGCGAGAAATCGCGATGGAAGACTTGGTAGAAACATTGCCACCGCGCGGTTTTTTCGAGCCTAGTCAGTGGCTTTACGAGCAGTTATGTCTAGAACTGCCGCAAAGGCAATTATGCGACGTCAAATGCTCAGGAATTCAACCAGAAAATAATGATGCGGCAACGGTACTTATTGACAAACGCTGGGCTTCGCTGCAAGCTCTAAAGAAAGACCTTTAACATTAAAATGCCCACGAGTCTTCATTAGCCTCTAGCCCCCATCACTGCCATGAGCTTCCACGATGAGTTTGAATTGCTACTGCGCGCCCGCTACTCTTTGATTTATATTCCCACCTTTGAAGAAGAACGCGTAGAACTAGCAGTTCGGGAAGTAGCACAGCGTCAAGGCAATCGGGCAATTTATATTTGGGACTTTGTCGATGGATACACCGCGAATCCTAATGATGCAGGTTTTGGTCGTCGTAACCCGCTACAAGCGCTGGAGTTAGTTGAAAAACTGCCGGTATCAGCACCAGCGGTATTTATTTTGCGCGACTTTCATCGCTTTTTAGAAGACGTGTCGGTTTGCCGGAAGTTGCGTAATTTAGCAAAGCTGTTGAAGTCGCAACCTAAAAATATCGTTATTCTTTCGCCAAAAGTGGCAATTCCTGAAGATTTAAGCGAAGTTTTAACCGTTTTAGAGTTTCCGCTACCCACAGCACCAGAAATTAAAGTAGAAATCGAACGGTTGTTCGCAGCCACAGGACAGTCACTGACAGGAAAAGTGCTTGATGAATTAGTTCGTTCGTGTCAAGGGCTATCGATGGAGCGCATCCGGCGCGTTTTGGCAAGAGCAATCGCCACGCATGGGCAAATTCAGCCGGAAGATGTCGAACTTGTGTTGCAAGAAAAGCGACAAACGATTCGGCAAACCCAAATTCTCGACTTTTACCCTGCTACGGAAAAGATTTCGGATATTGGGGGATTAGATAATCTGAAAGATTGGTTATTGCGGAGGGGTGGGGCATTTACCGAACGCGCGCGAACTTATGGTTTACCGCACCCACGCGGCTTGTTGTTAGTGGGAATTCAGGGAACAGGAAAGTCACTCACTGCCAAAGCGATCGCGCATCACTGGCATTTACCTCTACTACGGTTAGACGTCGGACGTTTGTTTGGTGGCTTAGTTGGCGAGTCTGAGTCGCGTACGCGACAAATGATTCAAGTTGCGGAAGCTTTGTCGCCTTGCATTTTGTGGATTGATGAGATTGATAAAGCGTTTGCGGGTATTGGTGGGAAAGGCGACGCTGGTACGACAAGTCGCGTATTTGGTACATTCATCACCTGGCTTGCGGAAAAAACATCGCCAGTGTTTGTTGTCGCTACCGCTAATGATATTCAATCGCTGCCACCCGAAATGCTGCGTAAAGGACGTTTTGATGAAATCTTCTTTGTGGGTTTACCAACTCAAGAAGAACGCAAAGCAATTTTTACCGTTCATTTATCGCGACTGCGCCCTCACAATATTAAAAATTACGACATCGAACGCTTAGCTTACGAAACACCTGACTTTTCCGGCGCAGAAATTGAGCAAACGCTGATCGAAGCAATGCATATTGGTTTTAGTCAAAACCGCGACTTTACCACCGACGATATTTTAGAAGCTGCTAGCCAAATTATTCCGCTAGCACGAACTGCGCAAGAGCAAATTGAGTTTCTCCAAGAATGGGCTGCGGCGGGTAAAGCGCGCTTAGCATCAAAACACAGCACTTTGAGTAGCCGTATTCAGCGGCAGTTGCAATGAATTATTGCTACATAATGTTTACTGCACGCTAACGGCTCGTCCTTGTGAACTAAACTCAATGGGTACATCCTGCTGCATCGGTTCCCAACCGACATCAAAACCTTTTTGCCAGGCAATCTCGCGAGCGCGACGAAACGCTACAAAGCTATCAGGTCGTACAATAAATGCTAAGTAATCAGTTTGCGGATTGAATGTTTTGAGAAGGCTGTGAAATTCTGAACTAACTTGCATCAATTCTTGAGTAGATTCACCACTGTCGCTTCTTAAGGGTTCATAGATTAACCCTATTGAAGAATTTAGGTTGATACGTATTTCGTAGTGTGCAGTTTGTATTCTAAAATTTTTGACTTGACTAATTTTGTTGTTAATACAATTGTGATACTCTTGTCGTTGCTGTTGATAATATTGATAGCTGTAAACATCTAGATTTATTGGTAATTCTGGTTCATCACACGAAGGTAGCGAGTTACTAAAATTTGTAAACTCACGGTTAACTGTAGTGCTATCGAGAGGGATAACTTTGTTGCCTCGCACCTCAAAAAACTGCGGAACTTTATCCGAATCAGAGACTACAGGAGTGCGAACAATAGTAGCAGATTGTACAGCTACCACACTGACAAATAAACCCACAAACATCAACACGCCAACAGTGTTAGTCAGAATATCTAAAAAAGAATCTAAATTTTGTGTGGGAATCGACTGTTTGTAAAATCGTCTTCTCATTTTATCCTCTTTGTCGCAGCATCTTGAACTTTGAGTTGCCAACCTTCGTCGATTGGCTCAAACCCGATATCGATATTTTGCCGCTCAACAAGAGTGCGTACTTCCTGAAAGACATCGATACCATCAGGACGAATCGCCACAATTAAATACTCTTTATCTCTGTTGAAACTGACTTCTGCTAATAAGCTTTGCAATGCCGAATTAGAACGATTGATGTCTTCTCGATTAACAAAAGTCTGCTCAGGGTAAATAACAATACCATCACTGCGACACTCTATATATCGCGGTGTTTTAGCTTGATTTTGCCCATTTTCTCGCGCAACGATTGTGACTTGACGTTGGTTAGTCGAAATTTGTGCAGTGACAACAACAATAAGTAAAATCAAACTACCGATGACACAAACTAAAACAGAAAGAAACGGAAAGAGTTCGACTTCAATTGATCGGCGAGAGCTACGCATGAAAATCTAAACTCCTGTCATCGCGTTCTACTAAAGTGATGCGACGAGGGCGATTTAATTGCTCTAGAATTGGGGTTAATTGAGTTAAACTTTCTCTAACACCTACTAAAACGTGTTCTAGCTGCGCGGTTTGCTCTAGCGAATGTACTGTTTGCTCTAAATTTTGCTGGAGTTTAGCTATTTCTGAGACTTGAGATGCACATTGTTCTAAAGTAGCAATTCGTGTATCAAGCGCTTTTGCTGCTTGCTCCAAACGAAGACCAAGTTGATCAGCTTGTTGAGTTAAATTGTTAGCTACTGTTAAATTACTCGCTTTGACTTCAGCTAATAGCTGTGAATTTATATCTTGAAATTCGGTCACTAAATTTGTAATAGCTGTATAACTGACCTGACGTTGTTGCTCAACAAAAGCTAGGAATTATTGTCGATCTTGTAAGGCAAATTGACTAACTTCGCTCATTTTTTCAATTAATTGCGCACTCACACCTTGAACTTTACCAATTTCAAGAAGAAACCCTTTTGCTAATGCCATTGCTGCTTGTTTAGCATAAGTATGTGCTGTTTGAACTAAAGCTTCTGGGCTAGGAAAACTTTCTTGAAGTGCATTTTTAACTGTTTTATAAATAGCATCTTCATCTAAGCTAGCAAAAGGATCTCGGAGTCTTGATAGTACTTTATCGTTTATATAAATATCAATTGCCAACAGTAGCCGCGACTCAAACCTTTCAGCAAAAACTAAAGGAATCATGATCAAAACGCTCAAACAAAGAGCAAGCAAGGTAGTGTCAAAGCCAATAGCAAGTCCATTAGTTACAGTTCCAATTCCCTGCTTAATCTGTTCAATGTCGGCTGCATCTGACAAAAATCCAGAAAAACCACTAACAGCGTTACTGATACCTATAACTGTGCCAATAAATCCTAAGACAGGAATAGCCCACACTAGAATTCGTGGAACCGAATAAGATGCTTCTAAGGCAGTTGTGTAAAAAGTTGAATCATCTAAAGCAAACTCGGTGGTGGTTTTACGATTTCCTGAATATAAATAGGCTGCTAATACCCGACTGCAACGAGTAGCAATTAAGCTTTTTGTATAAGCTAAACTTTGCTGTAATTTGGCTAATTGTGGTGCTTTTGGGTCTTCTAAAGAAATATTCTGTGGAATGTAATCTTGATTAAGTGCTAGAAACTATTTTTGTAGCTTAATAATTTTTAGCGTTGTGAATGCTGCAACTATACATGCTAGAAAAATATCAAATTGCTGAGTAATTCCTCTATTGTAAAGGAGATTTCCTAGATAAGAATTACGTACAGGAAGCAACAAAATATAAATTAAAATTGTAATAGTGAAAGCAGCTGCTATAGCGATAGGTAATTGTACATTTAACTCTTGTCGATCTGTACCACGAGATTTCGATAAAACTTTAGTATTGAATAAGGTTTTTGCCATTCTAATTTCTAAAAAATCTTGTTACACAAAGTATTGGTTTGATGATGTTTAAGAAAAAATATGTTTTTAAATTTAATATTTAAAAATGTTAGAAAAACGAATGGATAACAATAAAAAAAGTGTAATCTCCTTTGAAATGCTCAAATTGTTGTTAAAGACATTAAAGATAGTTTTATAATATTAAGCGCTAAAAATCATCAAAGTACTCCGCAATTTCACCTACTTTTAACGAGTTCTACACTTCATCTTCCGTGTATGTATCTAGACTTGATTTAGTAAAGACTTATGCAACGCCGATAGCAGCAATAGTAAATATGTACTAATTGACTATAAAATTTAAATATAATAGACGATATGCTGGTAAAACTGACTAACCAACTAATTCATTATTGGTTTGTAGAGAGTGATTACACTCAATACTTTGCTTTTTGTTTGTTTCGTACCCATTTCGTACCTAATTCATACCCAAAATACAAAAATTCAGTGGGCGAACGAGTATGTTAGAATGCTTTAAGTTCAATAATGATTGCTCAAAAGTAGTAACGGGATGTAGCGCAGCTTGGTAGCGCACTTCGTTCGGGACGAAGGGGCCGCTGGTTCGAATCCAGTCATCCCGATTTAAGTACACTAGTCCAATTGTTCGATTTCGTCAAAGTAACGCGCGATCGCACTTTCTAGCGGCGGTAGTAACACACCGCGATCGCTACCGAGAACGCTGTAACTGGGACGCAAAGCGGTAAAATGCAGTTCTTGCAGGGGGGACGGGCAATAATACAATCAACATTTAGCCCTGCTTTTTTGGCAACGAGCCACGCTAATTCAGCCCAGGCGATCACGCCTCGGTTTGCTAAATGCCACAGCCCACTTTCACCGTCAATCAATAAGTCAAGACTGGTGTTGACAAGATCCGGTACGTATGTAGGTGAAATGACAACATCCTCAGCAGCGACGAACATTTGTCCTTGACGCAACTGACGCAACGCGAGAGTCACGAAGTTGTAATCATCCCAAGGTCCAAAGAAAGCACTCGTACGCACGATCAGCGCAGAACTGGAGTTTAGACTAAATGGTGAGGAAAAGCGGTCAAATATGTAAAAGTAACCGCTTTTTAGTCAATGCTGAGATTTAGAAAAAAACAGCTTGACTATGACATTTGATAAGCTGAAACAATTCCGTACAGAAGTGTACACCTTCTTGGGTAACGGCAAAGATGCAATATTTGACTTGATGGATGCAGTGCTAGTGACACGTAGTGTTGACTCGTTTGTGGAGTTGTCAACATCAGCAGTGTTTCGGCGGCAGTAGTCGAGTATCTATGAAGCTATAGAAGATGGCTTGCCACCACGCTTTGAATTGATGCAGTTGTACATCGCACAGCTACCACAATCAAGACAACTAGTATTAGCAGGAGATCATACGGCTTGGTCAAGACCAGATGCAGTGACACTAAAAGACCGTACCTACGAACATCAAGTTCAACCGATGTCAGGTACAAAACCAGTAACAGTGGGGCAAGGTTATAGCACTTCGGGCTTGGATTCCAGAAGAACCGGGGAGTTGGGCATTACCTTTATTACATGAACGCATCACCAGTTTTGACAATCCAATTACCAAAGCTGCTGCTCAACTAAAACTTGTATGCCCAAATTTGCCACAACGGGCAATATCATTGTGGGATGCAGAATACGGATGTGCCTCGTGTGTGAAGCAAACTGCGAATGTTGCTGCCGATAAACTCATGCGCTTGCGCTCTAACCGTGTGCTTTATGGTGTACCAAAAGCTTACACAGGTCTTGGTCGCCCTTGTGTTCACGGGGATAAATTTAAGCTTAACGACCCGACAACATGGAAGACACCTGACCAAAGAATGCAAGTCAACCATCCAAAGTGGGGAGGTCTGTGCTTACGTTTGTGGTCTGCGCTTCACTTTCAACAGTCTGCCAAGCACTCAATGTCTGTGATTCAAGTTGAGCGTATAGATGTTGCTAAACAGAAAAATCCCAAACCTTTATGGCTGGTCTGGGTGGGAGAGCAAAACAAGAGTCTTTGTTCTATCTGGCATCAGTTTCAACTCTGGACAGTAAGGCGGTTGAAACAACAAAATCACATTCTCTGGCACCACTAAATCTTTGCCCTTGTGAAATCGACCGTTATCGATTTGAAGAATGTTGAAACTATCTGCATAAGCTTTGGAAAACTCGTCGAGAAACCGTTGATAACACTCGGTATCAGCATGGGAAAATTGCACAAAGAAGGACTCTCCCGTTACTGGTTCAACGGCACCGTAGAGCCAAAATGCTTTGAACAACCACTGCCACTGCCCAATCGGTTTGATGCCACAGGCAGTAATTAATCGTCCGATGAGGGTATGAAGTCCAAAGCGGCTCTCATCCTGAGCAAAATAGCAAATCGGTCACTCCTCTTGGTGGACTTGGCGAACGTACTGGCTCAACACAGCGAGGTCTTCTGCAAGGTTTTTTTTGAATGCCTCTCGCTGCTGGCTGTCTTGCTGGCAATTCTGAGGACGAGCCACTTTCAGCTTTGCCTTGAGTCGATAGCGCGTCATTTGGTACACTGCATGATACTCCGCCTCGACCCCCATCGCCTCTGCCAACCACTGCTGCACTGTGCTCCGTAGCTTTGAAACCCATGTGCGGGGTTTTGTAACCGCTTTGCCAAAGCATCTTCTGCCCACTGCGGAATGACTCGCACTCCTCCAGGGGATTTCTTAATCTCCAACATCGCCTATACTCCCCCTGCCCGGTACATTGATAACCAGCTTTGCAGTGTGTTGCGATGTTTACCGAGCGCTTGGGCAATCGTACTGATACTCGGTGCCTTCTCCTGTTTCAACCAGTAAAGGACTTGCAATCGTTCCTTGTCCGTCTTTGTTTGAGCTTGACGCAACTGGTGCGCCATATTTTCCCAGCTTTCTTTCACTTCAATTGAGGTTGCACCAGCCATCAGCACAGGAGACTAAACAACTCCTCTCAGATTACTACATCTGCCTCGTCCTCTATTTAAATTGGTATCACTTTTTGCTCTGGTTGTTCGACATGACCTAAATGGACTCTACTGTCGAGCTATTTTCGCTTGCTTTAGTCTAAACTCCAGATCCAAGTCTCAAACAACTGCTTCCAGGCGTAGAAAATTTAGCCCTTGATCAAAGAGTGATGGGTGTTTTTAAA
This sequence comes from Chroogloeocystis siderophila 5.2 s.c.1, assembly GCF_001904655.1. NCBI lineage: Bacteria > Bacillati > Cyanobacteriota > Cyanophyceae > Chroococcidiopsidales > Chroococcidiopsidaceae > Chroogloeocystis > Chroogloeocystis siderophila. Next base: position 102,994 of record NZ_MRCC01000008.1, read on the forward strand.
ATTGTTGATTTTGAACAAAATCGATATTTAGCAATAGTCATGGATGACGAACGAGCCATAACAATGTTTGGTAATATTGCCGCTAGTTAGGTAATTTTTCCACTATCGAAAAACACTTGTCGTCTGATTCTCAAAGGACACATTCGCTATCCCAGAAATAGCTTTCGGTCATGGATGCGCTATGTTTTGCCTTGGGGAGATTTATTAATGATGCGCCAGTAGTTTTTGCGGTTAAAAAGTTTAGCTGAATGTCAAGCTAGTTTTAACTGGAAAGTGCAGATTTAGAACATGAAAAAGTACAAACCAGTCTTCTGCATCTTACTTGCGATCGCAATGATAATAGTTGGTGCTTTGCACTTTACTCACTCAAACGGATTTGAGAAGATTGTGCCAGAATACCTTCCGCATTCCTTAGCACTAGTTTACATTAGCAGATTTTTGGAAGTTTTAGCGGGAGTAGGATTATTCATTCTTGGTGTCAGCCGTTTTGCTGCATGGCTTCTGGTTGTACTTTATATTGCTGTTTTTCCAGCTAATCTCTATCAAGCAGTTAATAACATCGAAGTTGCAGCGCTACCGCACGATCCGCCACTGATTTGGTTGCGATTTCCTTTTCAAGTTTTCTTAGTCGCTTGGGCTTGGTGGTTGACAACAGAGAGTGTTCAGATCGATGATTAAGCTACAAACTGGTACTAGTGGTTGGGTTGACAAACATTGGATAGGTATCTTCTATCCACCAGATTGCAACAGCAACCAGCAATTGTCATTTTATGCCCAACGTTTTATAACTAAAGACCCAGATGAGCCGCTATCTCGCTTGATGGAGCGTGCATCGGGATTGCAAGAAAAGCTAGGTCTTATTTTATTTCAATTTCCCCAGACTTGGCACATTAATATTGAACGTCTTCAGCCTTTTTTGGAATTACTGCAAACCTACCCACAACAACAATTTACAGTCTAATTCCGTCATTCAAGTTGGCTAATTCCACAAGTTTACAAACTACTGGAAAGTGCAGGCGTCGCACTTTGCCAACTGTTCCGCTTGATGTCTGTTTGACTACCTCTTGGACTTGTATCCGCATACACAGTGAGCACTCAAGCATTGATTTGAGCGATTGGGAGCTGACTTTATGGGCTGAGCGCATCCATTCCTTCTGCACACAGGATTTGACGTGTATGTATACTTCAACAACGATCCTGATGGTCATGCACTTCGTGATGCTTAGCGATTGCACATTTTACTAAAATCTGACTGAAATCAAAGTATTATTTGTCTGAAAAATTCCAATTTTTTGTCAAAAATTATAATTCAAGAGAGTTGAACCAGGTGCAAAGTTATCTTATATATTGTGCTTGTTGTGTTACGTACTAACTGCTATTTTTTGTTTTGCGTGCATCTTGACTGAGTAATCCTACCCCAAGTGTTACCAAAGCTACTCCTAAAATTTGCCTACCTTGTAAAGCTTCCTGAATAATCAACCAAGCTAAGATTGCGGTAGAAGTAGGATTACTAATTGCCACAATGGAGGCGATCACAGCATTGGCTAAATGGATGCCAAAATTGTACAACAGTTGTCCAGCGAGTGTGAGTAAAGCGGCAATTAAACTTACAATTCCCAGAATTGACCAAACATCAGCTACCTCGATATTGACGAATAACAAACTGAGGCTAGAAAACACTAAAATAACTGTACAACTGACAACGGTAAAAGGCACAGGATGAATTGCTCGAAAACAAATTTGTGCCAGAATCCCTTGAATAGCATAAGCGACTCCGGCTCCTAAGGCTGCGCTAATACCAATTAAAGTATCGCTATCGGTTGTTGTGGTGAAACTCGGCACAACAAGAAAACTACCAGTGAAGACAATAACTAGCACTCCCCAACGCAACCACGTTGGGCGATCGCCAAAAATTCGCCAAGCGAGGATAACTGTAATTGCTGGGTGAATAAAAAATAAAACGGTAGCAACCCCAGCAGGTATCTTGGCAATGGCAATGAATAGAAGTGCGAGGGATAAAAATAAAGAAAAACTACTAATAAAAGCTTTAATAAATAGAGGGCGGCTTTGAGGTTGGAGCAACTGTTTTAAGTTTATCCATGTCGTGTCGTGAAGCTTGGGTGCTAGCAAAACTATCAACGGTAGCATAAAGACTGCGCGCAACTGCAATAGCAACAATGAGTTAGCGAGACTAGGAATAACAAATCCACCAAAGGGCAGTATCCCAAAAATGAAACTGTTGACGAAAACCACCCGCAGCAGAACGTTTTGAGCAGCGAGGCAAAGCGAACTGAGAAACACGAGCGTAAAGCCAAGCATGAATAAGAGGGGTCAGGGTTTTGTCACGAACCAATTCAGATGTAGATAAATTAGGGATTAATACTAGTTCCCTGAAAAAGAGCTACAAATAATTTCTCCTCTGCACCTCTGCGTACGCCAGTTGCTTCAACAGAGGATACCTTCACATGCAACCGACCTCCCGCACTGCACTACTGGCTCCTATGCTGCCCATATGCATCAACTTTTAAGCGAAACGAACGGTATAAGAGGTCAGGGGTTGGGGTGTTGAAATCAATCACTCCGGATGCAGCGAAATCCGTCTTGGGGAGATCAGAAGTTGATTTAAAGAAATTGTAATAATGGTAAAATAAGATACAGAAATTAGAAAAAATTTAGATAAAGCCGCAAAGTATTAACGGTGTGAAGAGGAGGTTTTTCATGAATCGCTTGCTACATCAGTTTGTCAAACATCGCAATACTAGGAGCAGTTGAGTTTCAACATCAGTCCGAAGGACACCTTCATCCGAATTATCGCCACATGACTTGGTTTCGTCCTTCAGAGATGAATAATGGTTCCACGCACAGATAACTGAAGCTACCGGCACTCAACGCGCCCAGTAGATTGCATACTTTTCCAAGATGACAAAAAAGCCGTAGAGGAGGATTCCTAAAATAGAGAGCGCCAAAAGTCCGGCAAAAGCTAGTGGTACATCAAAATTGGAACTAGCTGCAACGATGAGATAACCCATTCCACCATTCGATGCAACCGACTCAGCAATCACGGAACCAACAAATGCAAAAGATGCGGCAACTTTCAGCGATGCAAATAGATATGGTAGAGTGTGGGGCCATCCAACTTTTTGGAAAACTTCAAGCTGGGATGCGCCAAGCGATCGCAGCACGTCTTTCATCTCTGGCTCAACGGTATCTAATCCTAAAGCAACGTTAACGGCGATTGGGAAGAAGGCTAATAAGAAGGCCGTCAGTGTTGCCGGAATTTCGTTTGCACCAAACCAAACTGCAAGGAGGGGAACGAGCGCGACTTTCGGGATCGTGTTAAAACCTACCAATATCGGATAAAGCGTTAGGTAAGCAATGCGCGAGTAACCGATCAAAAATCCCAAAAAGACGCCAGTTGCGATCGCCAAAAGAAATCCAATCGTTGTTGTCACTAATGTTCGCCAAGCATTTGTCCAAAGTTGCGAACTATATGTAATAGCAGCTTGATAGATACTACTAGGTGAAGGTAAATTAAACTGCGGAATTTGAAAAATACGAACTCCAAATTCCCAAACAATCAACAACAAAATAGTTGCCAAAAATGGTAATAGAAAACTAGCTACCTTCGAGTAAAAGATCTGATTCAATTTAAATTGTTTGCTCATATTGCGTTTACCTAACTTCGACGAATGTGCCTGCGAATATCAGAAAATAGATGATTAAAATCATCGGTTAAACACATTTCCAAAGTGCGCGGTCTAGGTAAGTCAATTTTTAATTGATAAATAATTGAACTAGGGCGTGGACTCATGACGTAAACTGTATCTGATAGAAACACAGCTTCACGCAGATCGTGAGTAATCAGAATGCCAACACACTTAACTCGCATCCATAGATTTTGCAACATCACCCACATTTCCTCGCGAGTAAAGGCATCTAATGCCCCGAAAGGTTCATCTAATAAAAGAATTTCTGGTTGATGAATCAAGGCACGACACAATGAGGCACGCTGGCGCATTCCTCCAGAGAGTTGCCAGGGCAGTTGTTGTTGAAAGTCTTGCAAGCCAACGGTTGCTAAAAGTTCCTGCGCCATACGTTTGTATTCTGGCAGTCGTTGTTTATACTCGCGCTTGTATGGTTGAACAACTTCTAAAGGTAGTAAAACATTTTTTAATGTATTTCGCCAAGGTAATAACACTGGATTTTGAAAGGCAATCCCCACATTTTTGAGAGGTTTAGTAATCTTTTTTCCTTGCAGTCTTATTTCTCCAATCGCAGTAGGGTTTAAGCCAGAAACCATTTTCAGGATTGATGTTTTACCACAACCACTAGGTCCAACTATAGAAACAAACTCACCTTCGTTAATTGATAAAGAAACATCTTCAATAATTCGTTTGGGTTTATTATCAACAATGTATTCGAGACCAACGCGGTCAAATTCTAGGAGTATCAGACTTGCGGTATTAGTTGCAGTTGTCTCTGCAAAATGTTTGGCAGGCAGCATAAGCTTATAATACTAATAGGATTTTTGCTGAATTTCTATGATTTCAAAACCAAAATTTTCAACTTATGTCTGTTGGTATACAGCATAAACATTAAATACCAATTTAGACTGGAACTTCGTATATATAACTACAGTCTTTTAATATGCAATAGAATATGGCATCCGAGTTTGTATGTCTTTGGGGCAAATGCAGCAAGCGCGGTACATTTGAGAACAAACAGATACGCACTTGATACCTCAGTTAAGGGTTGCAAGTTTTCTACAGCGATCGCAACTAAACATCTATAGCAATTGAAGTGGTGCTGAGGACATAATAGAAGATTCGTTCTATTGCCTTATCAAGTTTGCGTTCTAACGCGAACCACTACCCTCGCTTCTAATCCTGACCCCTACTATCGCTCAAGTAGCTGCTGAGTTCTTGTCTCGAGTTCTTGCGTGTCAATGAGATTGAGTTCTAGTACTAAGCGTTCCAAAGCAAGAAGCCAACGTTGGTAGTAATCCCAATTTGGATCGTCTAAATAGTGGCTTGCTTCCCATTCGGCGATCGCCGCGATTAATTCCTGACGAAAATCCTCCCACTCGTAGTGTCCTTTTTTAGAAAGTGCGATCGCGATTCCAAAGGCACGACTTTCCCAATCGCTTTGAAATAATAACTCCCCATTACTGCGAGGCGGTGCATCTTGGCTTCCCAGCATACTTGCAGTCACAAACTGCTCAAACTTAATCTGCATTTGGCACTCTACTTGCTGATTCTAACTACTCTGAGAAATTTGGACTTTCGCTGCACCTTGCATGGCTTCTGGAGTGACTATTGCAGCGAGTTGTTCTTCTGTCCATCCTTCTGTACCTGCGGGGCGTTCTGGAATGACGAACCAGCGAATTTGCGCACTTGTATCCCACACGCGTACTTCAGTTGATTCAGGAATGTCTAATCCGAACTCTTGTAAGACTTTTCTGGGTTCTCTAATTGCTCTGGCGCGAAATGTGGGATCTTTGAACCAGTAGGGAGGTAAGCCGAGAACGGGCCAAGGATAGCAGGAACACAGAGTACATACAATTAAGTTGTGTACGTCTGGAGTATTTTCGACTGCTTTCATATGTTCGCCCTCAGCACCCGCCATGCCACGTGGTAAATTCATTTGTGCGATCGCCGCAGGTGTATCTTCGAGTAAGCGTTGCTTGAATTCAGGATCTACCCATGCTTTGGCGACAATCTTAGCACCGTTAAATGGTCCCATATCCTTTTCAAAGAAGTCGATGACTTTATCAACCGTTTCACTGGTAATAATTCCTTTTTCAATCAGCAGAGATTCTAAAGCTTTTACACGGGCTGCATTATAGGCTTCTCTGCTACTGTCGCTCATGACTTTAAATTCCTCACAAAATGAACACCTTCAACTTGGGTCTTCGATATATGCTTCGTAGATATCTGCGTAAATCCAGGTTTTTGGTTCTGTCAAATTACCCCAAATCTCATGGGAATCAAACTTGATACTGTAAATAGGCATTGGATCTCCCACACCATCTCCTGTCTGTAAAGGATAATTGTAAGCACCTTCGTAAACTGTTTCGATGACTCCCTGTTTATTTCGCAAGTATCCTGGTAATTTGCAATGTTCAGTTGGTAAGGGATTTTTGATCGTTACTGCATCACCTACGCTGAACTTAGGTTTTAGATCTTCTACCTTGCACTTGGGCGAATCTCCCACACGCAGATACTCAATCACTTGATTATCAATTGCAGGCTCGGTGTTATGGGGTAGAGGTGTATCAGATTTTTCTAAAAATACTTCAGTTTTCGTTTCAAGTTCTGCTGTAGAAATGTATCCTGATTCAATAAAAAAACTGGAAATACCTCCAAGCCATTTCTCGTAGTAGCGGTACTTGAAGTAGTCAAAAGGGTTCATTCCTTCAGCAAGTTTGCGCAAATTTGCCCACGTCCAGATACTTTTGAATTGAGTAGGTGTTACCTTAGCAGCTTCTAAGTGTTGACTAAGCGCCATCATCGCCACATGGATACCAAAAATTCGCTTTTCCCAAGGTTGGACAAAAACGCGCTTCTCGAAGTTGATGCGTCCTAATCCCTCAAGTCCACCAAGATAATGCTGAAGTTTCATTCAATTCTGCGGGTAAGAGTCGCATTACATATTGAGTTAAAGCGATTACAACTTACCAAAAGTTCTTGCAGCATTTTGTAAGAAAAATTACGGTTGGTGCAAACAAATGGTGAAAAATTTTTAAGCTAAGCAGTTACGAAATTCTTGTTTTAGCTGATTTTCATCTAAGTTGCGACCAATGAACACCAATTCATTTTTGCGGCTCTCTCCTGGTTTCCAAGGGCGACCTGGTCTACCATCGAGTAGCATATGGATGCCTTGAAAGACAAAGCGTCGATCTTCTGAATCAACATTTAGGATACCTTTGAGCCGAAAAATGTTTTGACCTTGAGTTTGCGTTAATTGATTTAACCAGTTGGTTAACTTATCGCTGTCAACGATTCCCGTTTGGGCGATCGCAACTGAACTAATAGAACGATCGTGTTCGTGAGCATCTTCCTCCAAAAAATTGGAATCAATTGACAAAGCATTCTTCAAATCAAAGGCTTTAACTCCTAAAATGCCCTCAATGTTCAAGTTGCAGTTTTGAGTATGATACAACTTAGCGAATGCATTGATTTCTCGAACTCGTTTTTCTAGTTCTTGCAATTGTGGTTGTGAAACAAGGTCAATTTTATTAATCAAAACCACATCGGCAAAAGCAATTTGCTCTTGTGCTTCGTTACTATCCCAATGATGGCAGATATGTTTGGCGTCAACAACAGTAACAACAGCATCAAGTTCGGCGTGCGATCGCATCACTTCATCGACAAAAAAAGATTGAATCACAGGTGCAGGGTCAGCCAATCCTGTTGTTTCAATGACCAAGTAGTCAAATTTGTCTCGTTTTTGCATCAAGCTGTTAACAATCCGAATCAGGTCGCCGCGTACTGTACAGCAGATACAACCATTGTTCATCTCTAAAATTTCTTCATCAGTATCGATAACTAACTGAGCGTCAATACCTATTTCTCCAAATTCATTGACAATTACTGCTACTTTCTTCCCATGTTTATGAGTAAGAATACGATTTAAAAGCGTAGTTTTTCCAGCACCCAAATAGCCTGTAATAACGGTAACTGGTGTAGGTTTTACTTTTAGATAAGCCATAATTCTAGCTTGTTAATTCCTCAAAATAATAAGCGCTTTTCATTGTTATTGATAGTAATTTTAACAAAGTTATTCCATCGTATTAGTTATTACAAAGCCATAAATGCTGTATTTAGATATACAGTATCTCCAGAGAAAATCAGTAATTCTTACTTCAGGAGATTACTTTTGTGTTGCTATTTTCGTCAGCGTGTCAGCAATAAATTCTTGAAGAAATAAGAACAAAAGTAGTTAAATCGACATTCACAAAATTTTGCGGGAGGATCTGATGGTCGTGAAGAAACCTACACTCGGCGAACTAGATCGGATTTCTCAACAATACCACCTTGAATTAACGCCAGACGACCTTGCTTCTTTTCAATCACTCATGAGTGGCACATTAGCGTCGTACAGTAGATTAGACGAGCTAACCGAGCCAACATTACCTGTCAAATATCCTCGTACTCCAGGCTATCGACCGCTACCACACGAGAATCCATATAATGCATGGTACTGGAAGACTTCTATTAAAGGTGCTGCATCAGGAATATTAACAGGTAAGGCGATCGCCATTAAAGATAATGTTTGCGTAGCTGGCGTGCCAATGATGAATGGTACTGCCGTGTTAGAAGGCTACGTCCCCGAAGTTGATGCCACAATTGTGAAGCGGATATTAGATGCTGGCGGTGAAATTGCAGGTAAGGCTGTCTGTGAAAGTTTGTGTTTTTCTGGTAGCAGCTTTACTGCAGATACAGGTGCTGTCCGCAATCCACATGACGAAAGCCGCACTGCTGGTGGTTCTTCGAGTGGTAGCGCTGCACTCGTCGCGGGTGGAGTTGTTGATATGGCAATCGGCGGCGATCAGGGAGGTTCGATTAGAATTCCTGCGAGTTGGTGTGGCATTGTCGGATTAAAGCCAACGTACGGATTAGTACCTTATACGGGGATTTTTCCGATTGAGCTAACCCTCGATCATACAGGACCAATGGCACGAACGGTGCAAGATGTCGCGCTACTATTAGAAGCGATCGCCGGTGCAGATGGTTTAGATCCTCGACAATACAACGTGCAAACAGCGCCTTACACTGCATCTTTAACGGGAGAAGCGAACAATATTCGGGTAGGAATTGTGAAAGAAGGTTTTGGCATTCTAGGATTATCCGAAGCTGACGTTGATGAAATCGTCATGGAAGCTGCTTATCGTTTAGAAAAAGTAGGGTGCAAAGTCAGTGAGATTTCAATTCCCATGCACCGCGATGGTTTGCATATTTGGACTCCTATTGCTACCGAAGGTGCAACAATGCTTATGGTTAAGGGCAATAGCATGGGAACCAATTGGAAAGGACACTATACAACAAGCTTGTTAGACGTCTACGCGCGCGGTTGGCAAAGTCGGGCTGATGATTTGTCTGAAACAACAAAGTTAGTGTTGCTTGCGGGTCAATATATGCAAGATAAATATCATGGTCGTTATTATGCGAAAGCCCAAAACCTAGGAAGGTTGCTGAAAAATACTTACGATGCTGCCTTACAAGAGTGCGATGTCTTAGTTATGCCGACATTACCGCTAAAAGCAACTAAATTACCTGCAAGTGATGCTTCGCGCGAAGAACGCATTGCTAGAGCTTTAGAAATGTTGCCCAACACTGCGCCATTTGACGTTACCGGACATCCAGCACTTTCAATCAATGCGGGAATGTCAGCAGGATTACCTGTGGGAATGATGCTTGTTGGTCGCTACTGGGATGAAACCACTGTGTTACGGGTAGCTCATGCTTTTGAGCAGCTAAACTAAATGCAATTCAAATTATGAGTAATGTTACTTTTATTTCGCGAACTGGTTTTCAAGCTAAAAACGATCCAAATTGTTTTAATCGACTGCATCCAGCCCTAAAACCTGTAGCTCATGCTAAACCTGGTGAGTTAATTGTCTTTGAAACTCGCGATGCATTTGACAATCAATTTTCACCAAAATCGACTCCAGAGCAAGTTGCTTTTGCGGATCTCAATTTAGTTCACCCCATGACTGGACCTGTATATATTGAAGGTGCTGAACGGGGAGACGTCTTGGCTGTTACTTTAGTTGATATTGAACCAGACGAGTACGGCTATACCGTTATTGTGCCTGGATTTGGGTTTTTACGCGACCAATTTAGCGAGCCATTCATCGCTAATTGGCAATTAGATCGTTTGAGTGCTACTTCCGAGCAAATTCCAGGCGTAAAAATTTCCATGTGCGCCTTTCCAGGTTCTATTGGTGTTTTGCCAGGAGAAATTGAACTTGAAAAAGCTTTGGCACGGGAGGCACAACTTGCGCAAGCAGGGGGTTTTGTCTTGTTACCGAATGCAGCAGGTGCAATTCCTGCCGATTTATTTGGCGAACAGGGAGCGCACAAAGACAAAGCATTACGAACTATTCCCCCGCGCGAGTTCGGTGGCAATATGGACATCAAACAGATGCAAGTCGGTACAACATTGTTGTTTCCCTGCTTTGTCGAAGGTGGTGGGTTATGGTGTGGAGACGTTCACTATGCTCAAGGCGACGGCGAGGTATCAGGAACAGCAATTGAAATGGCTGCTCGCGTGAGTGTCCGCACTGAAATTCGCAAAGGATGGGGCGAGTATGTCAAGTTTCCCCAATTTGAAGGCGGTATACAACTGCAACGAACTGAACCTACTAAGTTTTATGCAACGACGGGAATTCCACTCAAAGCACGAGGAGAACTACCACCGCATCTTGCCTATTTAGATAGCCCGAAAGCCGCAGCATTAGAAAACTTGTCTGAAGATTTGACCCTAGCAACGCGCAATGCTTTGTTACAGATGATTGACTATTTAGTGCAACAACGCGGTTACACCAGAGAGCAAGCTTTAATTATTGCCGCAGTAGCCGTCGATTTGCGGATTGGTCAGTTAGTTGATGTGCCGAACTATGTTGTTTCTGCTGTACTTCCACTCAATATTTTTGGTGATTGAACTTGATGCAACGCAGCGGTAGGAAGCAGAAGGTTTTAATGATCTAGACATCCTTCTATCTTGAGACGCGCTAAGTAACAAATACAATGTTGTCGAAAGCCCTTTACCTTCATACTTCTGTTTTTAAAAAATCAATTTAGACGTGAGGAAGTGTAGGTGTACAAAATTCCACGCCGCTCGTTTCTAACTTCATCGCTGGCACTAATGAGTTGTGGTGCTGCGATCGCTAGTCATACTATATAGAGTACATTCAGCACAAGTTCCAGCGGATCAGTTGGCACGCTCAAAACGAGGAATGGTTACGACTCCACATGACTTAGCTAGCCGTGCAGGGTTATAAGTCTTAGCCGCCGGAGGTAATGCAATCGAGGCAGCGATCGCAATGGGTGCTGTTTTATGCGTCACCTATCCGCATTTTTCTGGAATTGGCGGCGATGCCTTTTTCGTCACATTTCCGACCGCAAAGGTAATCTCAAGACGCTATCAGGGGTGGGACAGGCAGCACAAACCCCGCTCAACTATTCAGGCTCAATGATAGCCAAGGAAATTGTGTCAGCGTCCTGCAAACAGTGTACTTTGATTGGGGTAGTCGTGTTGTTGTTGGCGGTACAGGCATTCTTTGGCATAACCGAAGTGCTTCTTTTAGTCTCGACCCCAAACATCACAATGTGCTTCAACCAGGTAAACGTCCGTTTCACACCTTAAATCCTGGGATGTATCTTGTGCCGCGTATTCTTTACGGTACGCAAGGTGCTGATGGTCAACCGCAAACGCTTGCTACAGTCTTGACACGGATAATTGACTACAAAATGAATCCTTTAGCAGCACTTGCACGCCCGCGCTTTTTACTTGGTAAAACTTTCTCTGAAAGCCGCGACACTCTTAAAGTTAGAACAAGACGCAGGTGAGGAAACATTCAAAGAATTGGCAGCACGCGGACACGAAATCAGTCCAATTCCAGCACAAAGCCCACTAGCCGGACATCCTGGAGCAATTAGTATTGCAGCAGATGGTACGATAACGGGCGCTCACGATCTGCGTAGCGATGGTATTGCACTCGGAATGTCTTAAAGAATTAACATTAGGGATCTAAATACTTATCTTGCACGCGTTTGCTCAAAGCAACATAACAACATTCACCGCTGTATATTGTATTGAATCGAGATACAATAGTTGCCATTGCTGCAACGCAGCCGATTTTGTTTTTAAATGCAGTTTCAGCTTTATTAAATTCAACTCAATCTGTCAAATTATAAGGGTGATTATTCAAGCTACAAATAAAACAGAATTACGCCGTTTGCTACTTCAAAAGCGGCAATCTATGACACTGCAAGAGTGGCAAGAAAAAAGCGATCGCATTTGTTTTCACCTCCAATCATCATCCTTATTTGTTCAAGCAAAAACTGTTCTTAGCTATTTCAGTTTTCGTTGGGAGCCAGAGCTTAACGCGTTATTTAGCATTAATAAAACTTGGGGCTTGCCGCGCTGTGTCAACAAATCACTGATTTGGCATTCTTGGAACCCAGGAGATGATATTCAATTAGGAGCCTATAACATTCCTGAACCTCACTCACGTGCGCCACTCATTGATGTTAACGAAGTCGATTTAATTCTCGTTCCCGCGATCGCTTGCGATACCCAAGGATATCGCTTAGGTTATGGGGGCGGTTTCTATGATCGCTTGCTTAGTTGTCCTGAATGGGCATCGAAGCCCACGATTGGAATTACGTTTAATTTCGCTTATTTACATCAGTTGCCTGTTGAAGCTTGGGATGAACCTCTACATGGTGTTTGTACAGAAAATGGCTTAAAAATAATGCGATGAAATTCATCTTAGTTTTGTTTTGCCCAGCGCAGAGGACGATTGTCCCCTGCGCTCCAACTACATACTTTTAAGCAAGTATTTAGTTAGAAAAATACAATTACTACAATATGGCATTTTTTAAACAAAGTCAATAGTTTTTATTAGATAAAAGTTGATTTATTCAAAATATTAAAGTTAGTTGAGGAGTTTTTGGAAAATTTTAGTTTTGATGATTAAATTTACTTGAAAGATTTTTCATACCACTACACGACCGTGAAAATAACGTTTGTTTACGCAGTACATCAGAAGAATTTTAGGAGTTGGCAAAATTTAAATAAGGCAACGAATAGAGATTTTGATAAACAATTTAGGAGCGCGGCTCAAAAACTACATGATACAGAACCGACTTCTCTTTCCTTGGCTAAATGGTGGTATTTTTATTTCCATACATTAGTGACATTGCGTGATAGCAGATGAGTAGAATCAAAGCCCAACCACAACTCAATCGAAATCAACGCACGTTGGCGAGATATGTGTTGCTGTATGGGTTATTAGGGGCGATCGCGATTGTTATGTTGTTTCCCCTACTCTGGCTCATTAGCACTGCCTTCAAATCGTCCAGCGAAAATATATTTCAATTTCCACCACAGTTGCTACCGAGTCAGCCGACGGTAGAGAATTTTGTGCAAGTTTGGCAGACAAATCCTTTTGGACGATATTTATTTAACAGTACTCTCGTTGCGATTCTGACGGTAACGCTCAATTTACTTTTCTGTGCATTAGCCGCATATCCGCTAGCAAGACTAGACTTTCGTGGGAGAGACTGGATGTTCACAGCAATTGTCGCGACAATTATGATTCCTTTTCAGATTGTGATGATTCCCTTGTATATTCTTACCGTTCAGTTGGGGATGCGCAACAGCTATTTAGGAATCATTTTTCCGGCGCTGGCTTCGGCGTTTGGTATTTTTCTTTTGCGACAAGCTTTTCAAGGCGTTCCCAAAGAAATGGAAGAGGCGGCAAGAATTGATGGTTGTTCGGAGTTAGGGTTATGGTGGTTTGTAATGCTACCCGCGATTCGTCCAGCATTAGTAACGTTAGCTATTTTTGTGTTTATTGGTTCTTGGAGTGACTTTTTGTGGCCTTTGATTGTCATTGATCGACCAGAATTTTATACTCTACCTTTAGGGGTAGCAACGCTAGCAGGGACGTTTTCACTCGATTGGCGATTAATTGCCGCAGGTTCTGTCATCTCAATTGCGCCTGTGATTCTGGTATTCTTACTATTACAGCGCTACATCGTGCCAACTGAAACAGCCAGTGGAGTCAAGGGTTAACGCGGACGAATAACTTGCGGAGCCGCGATCGCCGTTGGTAGAGAGTCATCAATAGTTGTATTGTAAGCTCCTGACCACGCTGCGACCAACGTATCACATAGCCGTAACAATTCGGCTTCGCTTTGCATACCCCATACTGCAAGAAATTGATGATCGCGCGCTAATGCTAGCCGCCAAGGGAGCGGAATACTAGTGGTACCGTTGTGTACTCCTGATAAAGCACCGACAATCGAACTGATAGCGGGCGATCGCTGACTAAGATGCGCAGCACGCCTGAGTGATAGTGAAAAGTCTTCTGGAGTACTTAAATAACAGTAAAACGCTAAAGCGATCGCGCTAGTTGGTTGCGCTTCTCCCAAAACCGCGATCGCCTTTGCTAAGCTTGCTTGATGTTTTAATAAACTTTGTACCTGTACAAGCTGTTGAGTCAGTTGTAATTGAGGTGCTGCGATGAACTGAATTACTCGCTCTATCAAGTTGGCTGGTGGCATTTCTCTTAAAGACGATGCGATCACATAACCAACCGCTAGAACTCCCGCGATTATTTCTGGGTCGTTTTGCCATGCAACAAATTGCTGCAAATGAGCTTGCAATCGAGTTTCGTTTTCGTGATAAAAAAGCGTGATCGGCAACGTTGCGATAATAACTTTGACCGAGTGACTTGTTTTACTTTGGCTTGCGGGGTAAGATAAGTTTCCCTGTCGAATCAAGCTTTGCGCGACTTCAGTTGCTAGACGTTCCCACGTACAATCGGCTGCTTTTATTTGTGCGTCTTTACTAGAAGCTTGTGTTAGCATTCCTCCAATCGCTGCGCCTAGCAGAGTACCGCGAAATCGACTACCGAGTGAGTAACGCATTCATCAGCCACTCAGGTAATGAACTAGTGCTTGCAACCCCAAGCGATAACTCTCAGCACCAAAGCCACTAATTTGCCCTAATACAACGGGTGCAATATAAGAATGGTGGCGAAAAGCTTCGCGTTGGTAGATGTTACTAAGATGAACTTCTACAGTTGGTAACTTAACAGCAGCGATCGCATCCCGTATTGCCACACTCGTATGTGTATACGCACCAGCGTTAATTAGTATTCCTTGGTGTTTTTCTCTAGCCGCGTGAATTGCATCGATCAAACTGCCTTCATGATTTGATTGCAGCGCTGCCACAACTACACCTAGACTTTTTGCTTCTTTCTTCAAGAGGTCATTAATATCTTCTAGCGTAGTAGAGCCATAGACCTCTGGTTCGCGTTGCCCTAAAAGATTGAGGTTTGGTCCGTGTAGTACAAGAATACTGTGCAATGGCGACGACTCACAATGGACTACTAATAGCGGCGGCGGTCGTCAACGGGAATAGGAATTGGTTCGGGTTCTGGCTCAGCTTCTGGACCTAACAAAGTTTCTATTAGCCGCCGCGCCCATTCCTTTAACTTTTCCAGTACTTTTTCTAAGTAGTCCATTGACTCGAGTGCTCCTAAAATACGACCTGGTGTTGTTTCGCTGACTTATATGGAATGATGCCTGTACTTAAGTTTTAAGTTTGTAAGTGTTACTTATTATTAAACTTATCATATCAGCTGAAACTAGACTCATGACACTACAGACAGATATCTGGTTTAAATTGCCAAGCATTCCGAATATTCAGCATAGAGATTTTAATTATAATGGCAAGCTGTGCGAATTTGTGGTACGTGGCGATTCTTAACTTTTTCTTTATTAGTAGCGCTAGTTACACTTTCCTAAAATTGACTGTCAAGTAGCTTACGGCGTAAAGCGTCGAGCGCGGTACAGGCACTCAAGTGGCGAATTAAGGATCGCGATCGGTCTTGACCGTAGCGATGTTCAAAAGTTTGCACTGTGCCGTTTGCTTGAGCTAACCCAATATAGACTAAACCTACAGGCTTAGTAGGACTACCGCCATCAGGTCCAGCGATACCAGTAATGCTTAATCCCCAAGTTGTTCCCAAACGCGATCGCACTCCTTGTGCCATTTGGGCGGCGACTGTTGAACTGACGGCTCCTTCTTGAATTAAAGCTTGTGGATCGACGCCTAACAACGACACTTTAACTTGATTATCATAGGAAATAACTCCGCCCATAAAATAGCGCGAACTTCCAGAAACATCGGTCAACATTTGTCCCAATCCGCCACCTGTACAAGATTCAGCAACACTAAGCGTCGCATTTGCTTGTTGCAATAATTGCCCGACCACAGAAGCTAACGAGTCATCATCTTGACCGTAATAATTTAACCCACCAATCGTTTGTAGTTGCTGTGCGATCGGTGCGATCAATTCTTCCGCAGCGGCGAGTGAAGTGGCTTTAGCGCAGATGCGTAATTTTACTTCGCCACGGCTAGCATAGGGAGCAACTGTGGGATTCGGTAAGTTAAGAAATGCTGATACTTTTTCTGCTAAAGCTGACTCCGCGATTCCCCAAAACTTTAAGGTGCGACTAAAGATAATTTCTTGACCAAATCCTAAGGTTTTGAGATACGGTACCGCAGTTTCTTGCCACATACGCTGCATTTCTGATGGCACACCAGGGAAAGTTAAGATATGCAAATTAGAAGTTGGGGACCAAACGATTCCTGGTGCTGTACCAGCCGGATTCGGCAAAACGGTGGCTCCTTGCGGAATGAACGCTTGCTTGCGGTTACTCGGTGTCATTACTCGACCGCGAATCGCATATTTTCGGGCAATGTCTTCTAGAATTTCTGGATTTTCTACTAAAGGGACACCAAACAAATCGGCGAGAGTTTCGGTTGTCAAATCATCAGGTGTTGGACCAAGCCCGCCCGTGAAAATGAGGATTTTTGAGCGCGCGATCGCAACTTCGACCACTTGCTTGAGTCGCGTAACGTTATCTCCCACAACTGTTTGATAGTAGTGAGGAATTCCTAGATTTGCGAGTTGCTGTGCCAGGTATTGGGCGTTTTTATTCAAAATATTGCCCAGGAGTAACTCAGTGCCAACACAAATAATTTCAGCAGTCATAGTATAAGCGTTTAGCCATTAGCGTTTAGCTATTAGCTATGAAGTAAGTTTTTACAGTCTACAGTTTCGACTCATGACCGAGCGTGCTTCCAGACTTGCCAGCTGGTGTAACTCAAAAGCGAGGTTCCCGCACACGCATAGGCAATACCACTCGGTATCCCAGCAAAAGCGAGTGCCAATGTCCCCACCCATAACGTCAACGAGTAAATGAATAAAACAGCAAATCGATGCGACAGCCCAGCACGTAATAGCCTGTGATGCAAATGGCGTTTATCTGCACTAAAAGGCGATTTTCCTTGCCGCAGGCGTGCCAGAATAACCGCAGACATATCAACAATTGGTACTGCCAAAATCAAATAAGGTAGCAGCACCGCCGTCACCGCCGCAGTCTTTACAAGTCCAATAATGCCGACACCAGCCAAAGTGAAGCCGATAAAATAAGCCCCGCCATCTCCCATAAAGATTTGAGCAGGATTAAAGTTGTAACGAAGAAACCCTAACGCACCACCAGCCAGCGCCGCTGCAATCAAAGCTGCTGCTGGTTGTTGCATCGATAGGGCGACAAATAGCATGACGGTAGCAGCAATTCCTGAAACTCCAGCCGCTAAGCCATCAAGACCATCAATCCAATTAATGGCATTTGCCATCCCGACCAACCAAATTACCGTGAAAGGCAAACTTAGCCAACCGAGTTGAATCAGTCCGACAAAAGGAATGCTCAAAAAATCAATATGTACCCCCATCTGCCAAACAACCCCTGCAACAATAACTTGGATAAGAAGCCGCAAGAACGGAGATAGATTCAACAAGTCGTCGGCTAAACCAATCAGGAAAAAGGCGATTCCACCGAGCGTCACACCCCAAACTTCCCACTCTTTCGTTGGTGGTAAGATGCCAAAGCCCCCAAGCGACCAAACTAGTAATAAAGCTACAATCGTCCCCGTAAAAATCGCAACTCCTCCTAGGCGTACCATAGGACGTTGATGCACTTTACGCTCGTTAGGTTGATCGACTCGTCCACTTTTGATGCCAATGGTCTTAACAATAGGAGTTGTCCAGAGGACGACGAAAGCAGAGACAACAAAGGCAATCAGATGGTATAGCTGAATAGGCATTGGTAGTTACTCAGTCACTAAAGCAACGTCTCAGCCAAAGTTTACCCGCATTTGCACAATTTATATCTACATTCAACACACAAAAGTCAAAAAGGGGTGTGGGGAGTGTGGGAGAGATTTAATTGTTATTGTTCTTTATTACTCGCTACCCAACTCCCTCTATTTTGTTTGCTACCCCCTATACCTGATCCCTTAATTAAGCTAATGCTGGTACTGGAATATTGAGATGTGGATAGAGTGGGAAGCGATCGCATAAATCTGCTACGCATTGGCGACAAGCTTGCGCGATGCTTTCATCTTCTGGGCGCAGTAGGCGATCAGCGATAATGTTTCCAATTGCGGTAAACTCCGCAGTTCCCATACCGCGTGTTGTCATTGCTGGTGATCCAAGGCGTAAACCACTCGTCACAAAGGGTGATTCTGGATCAAAGGGAACTGTATTTTTATTCGCAGTAATATTCACGCCACTCACTAACTGATCTGCCTGCTTACCCGTCATGCCAATACTGCGCAAATCAACAAGCATCAAGTGATTATCTGTACCACCAGAAACAATTTTAAAGCCTCTTGATTGTAACTGTGTCGCCAAAGCGCGGGCATTTTCAATAACTTGGGCGCTATAAGTTTTAAACTCTGGTTTGAGTGCTTCGCCAAAAGCAACGGCTTTCCCTGCAATGACGTGTTCTAAAGGGCCTCCTTGACTACCAGGAAACACTGATTTATCTAACTTTTTGCCTAATTCTGCATCGCGGGTAAGAATCAACCCACCGCGCGGACCGCGCAGCGTTTTGTGTGTAGTGGTGGTAACAACATCACAGTAGGGAATTGGGTTAGGATGTAAGCCACTTGCAATTAAACCAGCAATATGCGCAATATCAGCTAATAAGTAAGCCCCAATTTCATCAGCAATACTTCTAAATTTCTCGAAGTCAATAATGCGTGGGTACGCCGAGTAGCCGCAGATTAATAACTTAGGACGATGTTGACGCGCTAACTCGCGGATTTGGTCATAATCGAGTTTCTCGGTTTCTTGACTAACACCGTAATGGCAAACTTTAAACCACTTACCAGAGACATTCACGGGCGAACCATGCGTCAAATGTCCGCCATGGGATAAATCCATTCCCATGATCGTGTCTCCAGGTTCGAGCAGCGTTAGAAATACGGCAAAATTTGCTTGTGCTCCAGAATGCGGTTGGACGTTAGCATGGGCTGCACCAAAAAGTTGCTTAGCGCGGTCAATTGCTAGTTGTTCAACACCATCGATGTACTCGCAACCACCGTAATAACGCTTTCCTGGTAAGCCTTCGGCGTATTTGTTGGTGAGTACAGAGCCTTGCGCGGCTAAAACTGCTGCGGAAGTAAAGTTTTCGCTAGCAATTAACTCTAGATGATCGCGTTGGCGCTGAAGTTCTGAGTTAATTAAATCTGCAACAGTGGGATCTGTTTGGGCGAGAAAGTCTAAGTTATTACGAGTCACTTGCTAATATCCCTAAAAATAATTGAGAACTGTTTTTTATGACATCATCAATAGATTTTGCTAGCTAATTTTAGCGTTGATCGCACTTATGCGGTTCGTTTTTCACGTGCGATCGCGTTCTCTGCCTTTCATGAACGATCAGTATAATATTAAGCTGTGTATGCATTCTTACAGTATTTCTAGTTATCTACCATAAAATGGAATTAAGTCAATTAGGGGTTCTCTAGGAGGCAGTGGATGTTAGTGGTTTTGATAGAAGATCAAATCCTTGCCCCACATCAGGTTTGTCAAAGCTGTTTACTGGCGGATCAAAGCGGTCAACCCCGCTGGCGTCAAGGTCAACTCCGCTGTGGTCAAGCGCTGCATAAAATAGCAGCAAGCCAGCCAGACCAGTATCAGTGTATGATGGGCTTTCGGATCGCTAACATTGAATAACCTGTCAATCGCGCGCGTATATGAATACTCTAACTCAAGGAAATTGATCTCAGTAATTTCAAGAGAACAATAGACCTGCGTTATCCTGTAGCTTAGGGAAAGCAAAAAATGGGAGGAAAGTAATGGCTTGGCGCGGGTCAACGACAGTTTGGGACAGAATTTTTGGCAGCCTTGCTTATTTGTTACCGCTAGTCTATGTTGTAGGGCTACTGCTGCGTGTAGGAATACAAAATACGATTTTTGGTGAATTTCCTGCACTGAGGGTCATTTTAGTGCCTTTATTACCTCTAGTACAAATTTTCTTTGGCATACCGTTTGTCGGACTCATTATTTTCATTGTCTTATTCTTACTCGTGGTGAGAAACGAACGGGTGAGCCACTTTATCCGCTTCAACACGATGCAGGCAATTTTAATCACAGTTGCATTGTTTTTGTGCAGTATTTTAATGCAGATATTAGCACTAATTCCAGGCGCGACTTTTGCGATCGCTACAATCGCCAACACGATTTTTCTAGGCGTATTTATCGCCGCTGCTTACGCGGTGATTCAGTCATTACTTGGTCGTTATGCTGAAATTCCGGCAATATCAGACGCGGTGTATATGCAAGTCCGTTAAGCTTTCTCGAACGGTTGCACGACGGTGTATTCTCTAGAGATTACAGTATTTTCCAATCGACCAATTCCCTCAATTTCGACGACAACAAAATCGCCTAAGTGTAAAGGTCCGACACCGACAGGTGTTCCTGTGAGGATAACATCACCAGGCAGAAGTGTCATAATTTGACTAATGTAGGACACCAGAACATCTGGAGGAAACACCATCTGATCGACACTTGCCGATTGTACAGGAGCTTGTTCATTGATAAACGTCTGTAACCGCGCTCCAGGACTAAGTTCTCGGACTATCCAAGGACCTAAGGGGCAAAACGTATCAAATCCTTTAGCACGCGTCCATTGACCGTCACGTTGCTGAAGATCGCGCGCTGTTACATCATTCGCAATCGTGTAGCCCCAAATTTTGTTTTGCGCTTGTGTCGGCGTGCAGCTAAAAGTGCGATCGCCGATGATTAAGGCTAATTCGCCTTCGTAGTCTATCCGCTGCGCTTGCGCAGGATAAATGATTTCACCGCCAGTCGGAATAATTGCGGTTGATGGTTTAAGAAATAGTAATGGTTCTCTGGGTACGTCTGTCCCCATTTCTGCCGCATGGTCGGCATAGTTTTTCCCAACTGCAACAATTTTAGAGGGAGCACACGGAGCTAGAATCTTATAGCGATCTGGTTCTAAATGCAAATCCGTAGGCTGACCTTGCAACCACGGTGGAGCATCAAGAACCTGAACGCTTTGGCTAGGTTTGAGCAACCCGTAGTAAATCCGTCCCTCTTGATTTTGAACTCGGACGTAGCGCTGCGCCATAAAGTGCTGTTAATCTAGGTTTTGAGCTTAACTACTGCCAAAAACAGGCTGCGGTCAATTAATTACACCTCAGCATACATTGCATCGGTCGATCAACTTTGTAAGATATCATCTCATCTATGATTAACTTAGTTTTTTTTGCTCGCGGCGATCGCTAAATAAACTAAGTGATGGCATAAGGCACTAACTTTGCTAAAATTGTAATTCCTTGTTGCTGAGGTTGTGGTTCACAAGCACCCAACACCAAGCAGCCGCGTTGTCCATAAGGAAAACTCTTATCATGGCAAATTACGAAACAATGTACATCTTGCGTCCTGATCTCGCAGAAGAACAGGTCGAGCAAGCGGTTACAAGATACCAAAATATGCTCCAAGAGCAAGGAGCAACGCAAGTTGACATCCAAAATCGGGGTAAACGTCGCCTTGCTTACGAAATCGCTAGGCACCGTGAAGGTGTTTATGTTCAAATGAACTACCAAGCCCCTGGAACGGTTATTGCTCAACTAGAGCGCGCAATGCGATTGAGTGATGAGGTGATTCGCTACTTAACTATCAAGCAAGAATCCTCAGAAATCGAAGATTCCCAAGAATCTCCCGAAGAAGCAACAGCAATTAGCTAGCCGCTGATTAGGTACAGCATCATTACTCCCGCTGCTCAAGCCACACCAGGTAGAAAGCTGAAAGCGGGATAATGCCTTCATAGCCATAAAGGTGAGGTAATGGTATTTGCACTAGAACAAAATCTGTTTATATCAGTGACCAGCGCTTAGCGTAAATTTTTTAGATGCGCGATTGCTAAGATCTACTATTTCACACTTGAGAAATAGTTTGGTGCTACGGACTATTGAAAAAGTATATAGGTTCGATTGAGATTATGCTTCGGTTGTACAGCACTAGTAAGTTTATGAGTTAGCGCTCTCTCCTGCCAAAAACTAGCTGCACTACCAATTGTGATAATTATGAGCTTAGTGTTCAGAATAGTTGACTAGCGTTGCTTATTTCATAGTTTACATTAATTAAACTGCTCGCATAAATCAAAATATAGGCATTTATGTTCGCATAAAGTAACTAAGCAGCTAAAGCAGGAGTTTCAGTCAATGTCAAAACGGCGTTGTAGTCTTCACAAATTTCAAACACTGAATCAAGCTGAGTAAGTTCTAAAATTAACTTGACAGGTTCTGGTAAATGGCATAGCACTAATCGGCAACCGCTTTCACGCGCTGCTTTCAGTCCTGTTATCAAAGCTACTAAACCAGTACTATCCATAAAATCGACTTGCGATAAGTTGATTACCCATAGCGAATTACGCTGTACCATCAGGCGTGTCAATTGAGCCTCTAAGCGCTTACTACCGTCACAATCTAATCGTCCTTGAGGATGAAGTACAACCATGTAACCATTTTTGTGTGTAATATTCATATACCTTGTCGTTATGTGGTTAAGAAGTTGAGCGTAGAATTCAAAAAATTAAAAAGTTTCATCCTTTGGAAAAGCAGCTTGTAAAAATACCCATTCTATGAGTTGTTTTTTTATACGGATGCAGTTTTCAGATGAAACGAATGCTTGCGCCTATTTATGTAAAAGCAGCGGTTGCTTTTTATTTAGATGAGATGAAAGAAGTATGCCACTGAAAACACTAAATAGATTGTTGTTTTTGTAACATTACTTCAACTATCGCCCTATAATCGGAAGTATTGGTTTATGTCGTCATCAATAGCTCACGCTTGCTGACTTAATGCAATTCTACAGACATAGGTTTTAATCCCCCTACTATAAACACTGGTACAAAATGATTTCAGTAGTTTTGGGGAGCTTTACGGAATCTTTATGCGGCAGCGGCACTTATTTAAAGTTTTTGTGAAGTAGTAGTAGGACATAAAAGATTTTAAAGATAATTGAAGATTTTAGCCTTTGCGTTACACTTTACGAGCAACTCAACAAAAGGTAGATTTTGTTGCTCATTGTATTTCCTTAATTGACACCCTAAGCAAAACCGCGTCAAGATGGAGAAAACGTAAAACTTTGTAAAGGCTGCGGGAATGTCTCTGGAGTTTGTATCACTGGAGAAAATCCAGGAGTTTGCGCATCATTACGGCTACTGGGCAATATTTATGGGGATCTTGCTAGAAAACTTAGGTATTCCCATTCCAGGAGAAACCGTAACGTTGATTGGAGGTTTTCTAGCTGGTAGCAAGGAACTAAATTATTGGTTTGTGCTTGGTAGTGCCATTTTTGGCGCGGTTCTTGGTGGCACTTGCGGATATTGGATTGGCAGATATACTGGTTGGGAATTTATTCTTCGCGTTGCTGGCTTTTTTCGCATCCCCGCAGTGCGGTTGGAAGAATTGAAGGACAAATTCAGTCAAAATGCAACCAAAGCCGTCTTCTTTGGGCGGTTTATTGCTTTATTGCGCATTTTTTCGGGATTATTAGCTGGAATAGCTGGGATGTCTTTTGCTCAATTCTTCGTTTACAATTTAGCTGGAGCAGCCGTATGGGCGTCTGTGATGGTGACTTTAGCTTTCTTTGTCGGACAGGTTGTATCTTTAGAACAATTAGTTTCTTGGGTAGGTGAATTTGCGATTCTTGCCTTAGTTGTTGCGATCGCTTGGATTGTTGTTCCCTTGTGGTGGGAGTCGCGCCAAGTTAAGAAAGTTGCGAGTGAAGATTAAGAGCAGAGCATATGAGGGTTGTAGGGTAGGCGGGTAATAAAGAACAATAACAATTAAATCTCTACCACACCTCCCACTCTCCTACTCTCCTAACCTCGTACTTGCTTTGACCAAATTCGAGTTGGTAGTCCCCAAACGTAGATAAAGCCTTCTGCGGCTTTGTGATCGAATTGATCGTCAGCGCCGTAAGTCGCTAGATCTGGAGTGTAGAGCGAATTATCAGACCAGCGCCCGACAATTGTTGCGTTTCCTTTAAAGAATTTAAGGCGCACAGTACCCAATACGCGCTCTTGAGTTTTTTGCACAAACGCATCAAGCGCACCTTTAAGTGGACTATACCACAGCCCGTTATAAATCATTTGGCTGTAAGTTTCTTCAATACCACGCTTGTAGTGCGTGACATCTGCCGTGAGTGTGAGACTTTCTAAATCGCGGTGTGCTTGAATCAAAACTAACAATGCGGGTGTTTCGTAAATTTCCCGTGATTTGATCCCAACCAAGCGGTTTTCTACCATGTCAATGCGCCCAACGCCGTGATTGCCTGCAATTTGGTTAAGTTGAGCGATGAGTTTTACAGGTGCGATCGCTTCTCCATTGAGTTGGGTAGGAATACCTTGCTCAAAGCTGATTTCAACATACTCTGGTGTATCGGGAGTATCGGCGATCGCCTTTGTCATCAAATAAATTTCTTCGAGTGGTTCGGTGCGGGGATCTTCTAATGGTCCGGCTTCAATACTGCGACCGAGTAAATTACGGTCGATACTATAAGGAGAAGATTTTTTGACAGGTGCAGGAATCCCAAAACGTTCGCCGTAGGCGATTGTTTCCTCACGACTCATTCCCCATTCGCGCGCTGGGGCTAATACTTTCAAATTCGGGTTAAGTGCAGCAATGGAAACATCAAATCGGACTTGATCGTTACCTTTCCCAGTGCAACCATGCGCGACGGCATCTGCACCATACTTTTCTGCGGCTTCTACCAACAGCTTTGCGATTAAGGGACGCGCCAAAGCCGTCGAAAGCGGATAGCGGTTTTCATACAAGGCATTTGCCTGAATTGCCGGAAACGCATAATCTTTGACAAAGCTTTCTTGTGCATCAACGACGAGTGATTCGCTTGCACCTGATTGCAGCGCTTTTTGTTGAATTGGCTCTAATTCATCTCCCTGTCCTAAATCTGCGGCTAAGGTAATCACTTCGGCAACGCCCCATTCATGTTTGAGATAGGGAATACAGACAGAAGTATCTACTCCACCAGAGTATGCCAGGACAACTTTAGTAGCACGACCCATTGATTCCTCGATTTGGCAAAACAACGAGTGATTATTATCTAACTAATTTAGGCGCATTCTTGTCAGCCATGGCACAGAATTATTTGTCATTCCGTCATAAGCCATGATCAGTTATGGTTTGCTAGGACTGTGCGGCAATAGTATCAACGGGTAAAATTCATGGCGACACAACCATTAGCAAGCTCATCGTTAGCAAGTCCAGCTAATCGCTTTATGATGACTTTTGTAGGTGGTGCTAGGGGGAAGCGTGTTTTTTAGTGTTGTGATTCCAACTTACAATCGTCAGCCGATTTTAGCGAAGTGCTTAAAAGCGCTCGAACGCCAGAATTTAGCTGCTGATAGCGCCATTGAGGACTACGAAGTTGTCTTAGTAGACGATGGTTCGACCGACGGTACGTTAGAGTGGCTACAAGACAATGCTGCGGAGTTTCCGCACGTGCGATCGCTTCTACAAAACCACCAAGGACCAGCAGCCGCGCGTAATTTGGGTGTAGAACACGCGCAGGGCGATACGATTATTTTTATTGATAGCGACCTCGTTGTAACAGAAAATTTTCTCCAAGCGCACGCTGATGGATTACAGCAAGGACAAAAAAACTATGGCAGCGATCGCGTTTTTACTTATGGTCTTGTAATCAACACCTGCAATTTTGCCGATCCTACGGCAGAACCGTACAAAATTACGGACTTTTCTGCGGCTTATTTTGCGACAGGGAATGTGGCGATCGCGCGGCATTGGTTGGAAAAAGCAGGGTTATTTGATACGCGATTTCAACTTTATGGCTGGGAAGATCTAGAACTCGGAGTACGGTTAAAACAATTAGGCTTAAAACTGATTAAATGCCCTGCCGCAGTTGGCTATCATTGGCACCCACCGTTTAATCTCAAGCAAATTCCTAACCTGATCGAAAAAGAAATTCAACGCGGGCGCATGGGTGTGTTGTTTTATCAAAAACACCCGATTTGGGAAGTGCGGATGATGATTCAAATGACTTGGCTGCACCGTTTGCTTTGGGGATTACTTTCGCTGGGTGGCAATCTTAACGAACGTAGCTTAGCACCTTTACTTCAGTGGTTGATTGACCAGGATAAGCCGCAATTAGCTCTAGAAATTGCGCGAATTTTTCTGAATTGGTACAACGTTCAAGGTGTTTATTCGGCTTACGCGCAAATGCAGTCTGCTGACCGCGTCAAATAGAGCTTTTGATGTGATAAACTAGTAGAGTTGACCAAAATCGCACATCCAGTTTTTTCGGGTGTTTCCGGTAAGGAAATACACCTGGATGGAGGATTAACCCGAAATTAGGAGAAAATATGCCAGTTGTCTCATTGGCGCAAATGATGGAGGCAGGGGTTCACTTTGGGCATCAAACCCGACGATGGAACCCGAAAATGGCTCCTTATATTTATACTTCGCGTAACGGAGTGCATATCATCGACTTGGTACAAACTGCCCAGTTGATGGATGAAGCGTATCAATACACGCGCACTGCGGCTGAACAGGGTAAAAAGTTCCTCTTTGTTGGTACAAAGCGGCAAGCAGCAGGAATCATCGCGCAAGAAGCCGCGCGCTGCGGTTCGTACTACGTCAACCAAAGATGGTTAGGCGGAATGCTAACGAACTGGACGACAATCAAAACGCGTGCCGAACGGTTAAAAGACTTGGAGCGCCGCGAAGAAAGCGGAGCGCTAGACTTGTTACCAAAAAAAGAAGCTTCGGTACTGCGCCGCGAGATGGCAAAGTTACAGAAGTATCTAGGCGGCATCAAAATGATGCGCAAAATTCCTGATGTGGTTGTGATTGTAGACCAGCGTCGGGAATACAACGCCGTGCAAGAATGTCAAAAACTAGGAATTCAAATTGTATCGATGTTAGATACAAACTGCGATCCCGATGTTGTTGATGTTCCGATTCCAGCCAACGATGACGCAATTCGTTCGATCAAGCTGATTGTTGGTAAGTTAGCCGATGCGATTTATGAAGGGCGTCACGGTCAGCTAGACGTAG
Source organism: Chroogloeocystis siderophila 5.2 s.c.1 (assembly GCF_001904655.1). Classification (NCBI taxonomy): domain Bacteria; kingdom Bacillati; phylum Cyanobacteriota; class Cyanophyceae; order Chroococcidiopsidales; family Chroococcidiopsidaceae; genus Chroogloeocystis; species Chroogloeocystis siderophila. Next base: position 130,210 of record NZ_MRCC01000008.1, read on the forward strand.
AAGAGGAATACGACTACGAAGGTGCGGAGGAAGACCTCGATTACGACGAAAGCGAAGTCGAATATACTGACTCACTGCTACCAGATGAGGAAGCAGAACCAGCCGACGAAGAAGAATAATAAAATAGCTTTTGGGAATGTGACCTAAAAGCTCGAATTTAGTTAAGTAGGAAATTGAGGCAAGATGGCGGAAATATCTGCACAAGTCGTCAAAGAGCTACGCGAAAGAACCGGCGCTGGAATGATGGATTGCAAAAAGGCGCTGAAAGAAAACAATGGTGATATGGACAAAGCCATCGAATGGTTGCGGCAAAAAGGTATCACCTCTGCTGACAAAAAAGCTGGACGCGTAGCAGCAGAAGGACTCGTAGGTAGCTATATCCACACTGGCGGTAGAGTTGGTGTGTTAGTAGAAGTTAACTGCGAAACCGACTTCGTGGCTCGTCGTGAAGAATTCCAAACGCTGGTGCGGAATATCGCCATGCAGGTAGCGGCTTGCCCGAATGTCGAGTATGTCAAAGTAGAAGATATCCCAGCTGATATCGTCCAAAAAGAAAAAGAAATCGAAATGGGGCGTGACGATCTGGAGAAAAAGCCAGACAACATCAAAGAAAAGATCGTTCAAGGTCGAATTGAAAAACGCCTGAAAGAAATGACTTTGATGGATCAACCCTACATTCGCGACCAAAACATTTCTGTGGAAGATTTAGTGAAACAGGCGATCGCGCAGTTGGGTGAAAATATCCAAGTGCGTCGCTTTGTCCGCTTTGTCTTAGGCGAAGGTATCGAAAAGCAAGAAAGTAACTTTGCAGAAGAAGTTGCTGCGCAAATGGGTAGTAAGTAGAATTAGGGGTTGGGGTTTAGAGGTTAGAGGTCAGGTTGAAGTGCAAAGTTTCTGGTGGTTAGTTTTGAGTTGATTTTTCTAATTCAAAACTCAGCACTCAAAACTTCCCCTCACTCCTCGTCCCTCGCCCCTCACCCCTTGTTTTTGAGGTAATGGCAACAATTGAACAAATTAAACGAGAGATTGCAGCTTTAGAAGAAGCGTGTCGAGTTCTAGCAGAAGAACTTTACGTGGCTTACAAAAGTTATTTCATCGCTTTAGGGCAAGCTGTACGACAGCAAGCAGTTTTAGCAACTTATCACTTGTGTACGCAGGGCTACCCAGAAGCGTTTTTGAATTTATCTTTTAATCAGCGGCAACAGTTGCAGCAAGACATACGCCGAGTCATACGAGAAGCTACTGAGCAGTTGTTAACAATTTCTTCACAGGTTAAAGCGAAAGAAAACTCAGAAGAAGAAATTAAAGAAGACATTCCGCTAGAAGCGACTGAAGCGGCGTTGTTGGAATCTGTTAGCCCTCAAACATCAACTCCTAACACAATACTTAAATTTCCGGCAAATCCGATCGAGCTTATCAAGTGGCAGCAAAATGTTGAGCAGGTGATCGCTTTGCAACTAAAAACAATTTCGCGGGAAATCAACTATTTACTTCAGCAAGCGAAAATATTACCACAAAATCTTCCCTTTCCACTACTCGATGCAGCGTTAAACGCCCCTGAACTTCCAGCAGAAGCAACTGCGGGACCGCCGAACTTGTTAAACTTATTAGTAGAAGCAGAAAGCAACAGCGAGCAAAAAGAGTCGAGTGTGACAACGCTTGTCGCAATTTATCTACGGCTAAGCGAGATTGAATTTGCAGATGCGACACTTAGAACTAAGCGTAACCAGATTCGTCAGCTAGAAACCCGAAGCCGTGCTTTATTGAAAGAATATTATAGAAAACAACGCGAGCAAGCCGTTGCCGAAGCCGAAGCAGCGTGGCGGGCAAGCTGGTTTGAGGATTAGCAGTGCGTACTATAAAGTTATAAAGGAGATTGGGCGATCGCGGCTAAGCCAATTACTAGTTACTTATATTAATAGAGGTAAAGCTTAAAACACCATTCAAGTTTTGAGTTTTAAATTTACTTTTTATCTCAACATTCAACACCGAGAACTCTTAATCCGACCTCCGACCTCTGACCCTTACTGTATGACAGAATCACTAGATTTAGGGCGATTGCAAAAAGCGTTGGCAGTAGAAGCAGAACGCGGCTTTGCTGATTTAATAGGCAAGCAATATCGCTTTAGTGAATTTCTCTGTCTCAGTTTTGGTAAACCTCCGCTGACTCTGCCATCAGATGAACGTCAGCGCTGGCAAGAAATCGCGGCACAATTTGCAAAATATCCCGAATTGCCACTAGAAGAACGACAACACCTAGTCGCGGAAGCACGTAGATGCGTGTATCATACACAACGATATCAGCGGGGAGAAAATGTCACAAGCAAGCAAAGTCAAATCGAGCGATCGCCATACGCAACAAAAACAAAACTCCCGCCGACAACACCTTTAATACAATCATTACCAACAGAAGCCGCAACCCGCATTGCACCAGACCTAGAGCAGCCACTCAAAAGCTTACCCGAAATAGGAGCAAGAAGAAGTGGCTACTTAGCACGATTAGGGTTGTATACAGTACGCGACATTTTATTTTATTATCCTCGCGACCACATTGATTACGCGCGACAAGTCAATATCAAAGAACTTCAAGCAGGCGAGACAGTCACGTTACTAGGCTCAGTCAAGCGCTGTACTTGCTTTAATAGCCCGCGAAATCCTAAATTAACGATTTTAGAACTTGTCCTCAAAGACAATACTGGTCAAATTCGGATTAGTCGTTTTTTTGCAGGGGCGCGATATAGCCATCGCGGTTGGCAAGAACAGCAAAAACGTCGCTACCCCGTGGGTGCAGTCGTAGCTGCTTCTGGGTTAGTTAAAGAAAGCAAATATGGTTTAACGTTAGAAGATCCCGAAATTGAAGTTTTAGCACATCCAGGAGATACGATTGACTCACTAACAATCGGTCGAGTCGTACCAGTTTATGCTTTGACTGAAGGCGTAGGCGCAGATATGTTACGCAAGGCTGTCACTGCGGCTTTACCTGCGTGCGTCCATCTTAAAGACCCACTACCCTTTCGTTTGCGCGATAAGTATGGTTTGATGGAGTTAAGATCAGCGATCGCCAATATTCATTTTCCCGCAGATAGTACTTCCTTAGAAGTGGCGCGACGTCGCTTAGTCTTCGATGAATTTTTCTATTTACAACTTGGTTTACTCCAACGCCAGTATAAAGCACGTCAAATTCAAAATGGTGCAGTTTTAGCGCGTACTGGGCAACTTATAAAAACATTTTATCAACTCCTACCTTTTCAACTAACTAACGCTCAATCGCGAGTTGTTAACGACATCCTCGATGACCTACAAAAACCAGTACCGATGAATCGCCTGGTACAAGGCGATGTAGGTTCGGGGAAAACGGTTGTTGCTGTTGTCGCCATCCTGGCGGCGATTCAATCAGGCTATCAAGCAGCGTTAATGGCTCCTACCGAAGTGTTAGCAGAACAACACTATCGCAAGCTAGTGGGTTGGTTTAATCTGTTGCATTTACCTGTAGAACTGTTAACAGGTTCTACAAAAACTGCAAAACGCCGTCAAATTCACGCGCAACTCGAAACCGGCGAATTACCGCTTTTAGTCGGTACTCATGCGTTGATTCAAGAAAAAGTCAACTTTCAGCGTTTAGGTTTAGTTGTCATTGACGAACAACATCGCTTTGGCGTGGGACAGCGGGCGCAATTACAGCAAAAAGGCGAATCGCCCCACGTCTTGACAATGACAGCGACTCCCATCCCGCGTACACTCGCGCTTACACTGCATGGCGATTTAGATGTTAGTCAAATCGATGAACTTCCACCAGGAAGACAACAAATTCAGACAACAGTTTTATCAGGAAAAGAGCGCACTCACGCCTATGATTTAATTAACCGCGAGATTGCACAGGGGCGTCAAGCTTATATTGTTCTACCTTTAGTAGAAGAATCCGAAAAACTTGATGTTCGTGCTGCTGTTGAAGAACACCAACGACTGCAAGAAAGCATTTTTCCGCAATATCAAGTAGGCTTACTTCATGGTCGGATGAGTTCAGCAGATAAAGACGCCGTAATCAGTCAATTTCGTGACAATCAAACACAAATTTTAGTTTCAACAACTGTAATTGAAGTAGGAGTTGATGTACCTAATGCAACAGTGATGATGGTTGAAAATGCAGAGCGTTTTGGTTTATCACAACTGCATCAATTACGCGGTCGTGTTGGTCGGGGTGCAGCAAAATCTTACTGTCTTTTAATGAGTAATTCTAAAGCAGAGACTGCAATATCTCGCTTAAAAGTGTTAGAACAATCGCAAGATGGCTTTTTTATCTCAGAGATGGATATGCGTTTTCGCGGTCCTGGAGAAGTTCTAGGACCGCGACAATCAGGTTTACCAGACTTTACTTTAGCAAGTCTTGTAGAAGATCAAGAAGTTTTAGAATTGGCAAGAGCAGCCGCAGAAAAAGTCATCGAAATTGATGCGACTCTGGAACGCTGGCGTTTGATGAGATCTGAGTTAGAATACCGCTATCAAAAATTAATGGGTGGTGCTATTTTGACATAGCCACAGATAAGCTTAGTAGACGTTTATATTACATGATTGGTAGTAATAGGTAATTGGTGATGCGTAATTTTTAATTGACTATTCTTAGCAATGACCAGTGACTAACCTTTGAATTACATTTATTTTCACCTATTTACTCGTATATTTTGTTAGTAAAACCGATAGAATTTTAATAGAGGTATATAGTTAGACATTACTAAAGGATAGATATACATACAACTTAATGAAAACTTATTGGCAATAAAGTTATGATTCCCTTCAAAAAAATATTGAGTGCAGCTAGTGTTATAACACCTGTAGTGTTTGGTGCAGCGCTGATAACGATACCATCAGTACCAGTTGCGGCGCAGTCAGTATTTATTGGTCAAGAAGTTCCTTACGGCGTCAGTCAACCACAGAATATAAGTTCCTTCATCTACGGTAGCCCGATTCCGACTCCTATGCCTGTAGATCCGGTTACGGGAATTTCTGTGCGTCGTGCGCCAATAAATTCTTGGAGTTTTACGCCAACAAGGAGAACAGGTCAAGTAATTAACTCTACGTTGATCAATCCTGTTTTAGTAAATCCCAAAATTCAAGATTCAACGTTAATTAATCCAGTCATTCTCAATTCAGGATATCGGCGTTTCAACAGAGCACCATCAGGCGTTATTATTTTTCCTTGAGGAAGCAAGGAAGCAAAAGTGTAGAGGTGTAGAGGAGAAATACTAAATGTGAACTTCTCTTTCAACCACCATAACCACTTAGTACAGGCAAGGCAATGCCTTGCCTCTTGTCTACCCCATAAAATCTGAGGCGACAATCATTGAGCCAATACCGCTATCTGTAAAGATTTCTAGTAGCAAAGCGTGAGGAATTCTACCATCAATGATGTGTGCAGCATGGACGCCTTGCGCAAGCGATCGCACGCAACAATTCACTTTCGGAATCATTCCACCACTGACAACACCTTGGGCGATTAGTTCCCGCGCTTGTTGAATATCTAGTTTATGCAACAGGCTTGAAGGATCTTTAGACTCTTTCAAAATTCCTGGTGTATCGGTTAGTAAAATTAACTTTTCTGCACCTAATGCGGCTGCAAGTTCGCCAGCAACTGTATCGGCGTTAATATTATAAGCCTGACCTGTTTCGTCGGCTGCGACACTGGACACGACAGGAATATAGCCATTTTTAACGAGTGCTTCCAAAATACTTACATCCATGTTGGTGACTTCTCCAACAAAGCCAATACCTTCTTGACCTTGAGGACGTGCTTTAATCAAATTTCCATCTTTACCGCACAACCCAACCGCTGAGCCACCAGCACGGTTGATTAGAGAGACAATTTCTTTATTGACGCGACCAACTAGCACCATTTCCACGACATCCATTGTCGCCGCATCTGTGACGCGCAAGCCATTTCTGAACTGCGCCTCAATTCCTAATTTATCTAACCAGCTATTAATTTCTGGTCCACCACCGTGAACAACAATCGGTCGCAGTCCCACATAAGATAAAAATACAATATCGCGAATAACTTTATCTTTAAGCGAACTATCTTTCATTGCTGCACCACCGTACTTGACAACAACGGTTCTTCCAGCAAACTGTTGAATATAAGGTAGTGCTTCGCTCAACACTCGGACGCGGGTAGCTTCGGTTTCTCTAATGTATTCGCTATCGTTAAACATGAGTAGCTTTTATAAGCAGCAAAAAGTATGCACAAGTTTAAAAGAATTTGTGCTTGGCAACAATCTCAATTGCAACAATTTGAAATCTCAAATTATGATTGTGGGAGCGTGCTTGGCTGCTTCAAAACTTGCGGAATCTCTTGTAGTATCCGTGTAGCAAGTTGTTCTGGCGTTTCTTCGGAAGTGACAACAACTCGGAGATCAGCTTGTGAATAAAGCGGTTGTCGCTGTTGCAAGATCGTTTCTAACTGCGATCTCAAGTCTCCTGTTTGGAGTAATGGTCGAGTGTCATCAGCACTTAAGCGGGTAGAGAGTAATTCTGTTGGTGCATCTAGCCAGACAATTAAACCGTGATGCAAATAACTCCAATTTTCGCGTTGAAGAACAACACCACCACCTGTGGCGATCGCTAAATGCGTATAAGCACAAACTTTTGCTAATACTTGAGTTTCTATTTGTCTAAACGCTGCTTCACCACTCGTTGCAAACACTTCGCTAATTGATTGTTGTGTTACTTGAGTAATAATCTCATCCGTATCGACAAATCTATAGCCTAGTTTAGTTGCTAAGGCACGTCCTACTGTTGTTTTCCCAGTACCCATCATGCCAACTAAGTATAAGTTGACTCCTTTCAATACGTTGCTTTGCCTATCTGATGTGTTCACAATACTATTATTCAACTCACTAAAACTGTAATCTAGTCTCTAAAATACTTGTATTTTGCTTTCCTCTGTGCCACCAACACTTTGACGCCAGCTGCTCTGACGCGCGGGAGTAGCTCCTATGGGGTTCGTTCAAAAGTAGCACAACTCAATCCTGCCTACCTAAATCAGCAGCTTTCTCTAGAGTAGAACGACATAAATAATTTTAGAAATAGAAATACCTTGATGATTTCTCTGGCTTTGATAAATGCGATCGCTCAATTGTTCAGCGATATAACTCGTTTGGCAATCTTGACAGATAAAGCTGTTTTCTCGATGCAGCACTGCTTGTCAACAATCCATTACTGTAGTGATTGCGCGAAGCATAGCGCTCACGGGCGATCGCAACTCTAGGCTTCGTCCATAAAAATTCTCGCATCAACATAGTATTGGCTTGCAAAACTGTTGTAGCAGATACATAATTTGTCTTGAAATTCAATTTTTTTATAGCCAGATGTTTCTAGTAGTTGCGCTACACGACTTCAATTTTTGATTTTAACCGAATTTCCCGTTTGAAGATTCTACATTTCTTCTACATACTTATATCATTCATTTGATAAATAAACTATGTCTGATGCTACTACAATTTTGACAAATTATACTGGCATTTTCTGCTAGACTATAACCGCAAAGTAATCTTCTGAGTAATGCTCTCTCTACAGCATTCAGGAATTTTTCCTTTGTTTTGGCTAAATCCGAGTTCAGTTATTCTAGATTCCAGAGATTTTCTGCTGCTGTAAGATTTGTCTCTAATAGCTTTGTTTTAGAGTGCATTTTTACATCACCTCTTGATTTCTTTCGATAAAAAAATAACAATGCTTTTTATTTTTAAAAATGCTAAACAGCACTACTTTAATGATTTACATAACGATTGTTAGGTGATAGATTACAAATAACAAAGTTGTGTTTGGCTTTTAGATTGAAACTTTATCAATTCTTGTACGTCACAACGACAGTAAGGCTTACCGTGCTGTCAACAAAATCAAACTTTGATGACTCAGGCTGCTGACGCTACTGTGCCTCAATTGAATAGCAATAAATGACTTGGATTCATCATTAGCTCGTAGGTAGTTCTACCCTTCAGATGTTATGGATGAGGTTTAAAGTATGGCTTTGATTCGCGAACTAGTGCAAAAGGCACTCAAGACAGGGTACTTAACGATTGAAGCAGAGGAACAACTGCGACAATTACTCACAACCCACTACGACTTAGAAGATCTCAATGCTTTTATGGCATTGCAAGAAGCCGCGATGGCTGGTAAAGTTAAGCAAGAATCGCGCGAGCGGTTTGAGTACACGCCAATTGAACAATGTAGCTAATGCGATCGCCTATGAGCACTGCGCTTTATCCAGGTAATGTTAAATTAAATTATCTCCTATAAATAAAATTAAGCTTCATAGTACTGCGCCAGGTGATAAGGCAAGTTTCATCTTGGCGAAGAAGCTTTATCGCAAGCGTGAATTATTGTCATCTTCGTCGTCAAACTCGTCATCCTCAAATCCCCAATCTTCATCATCATCCTCGGTTGGATTGCGACTACCATAAGGTGGTGTAATCACGCGATAGTCAGCATCATAGACTGACTCGGTTTTACCAACACTGGTATTGCGCGGTTCGCTAGAACTGTACGAGTATACAGAACTTGATGGATTAGTTCTAGAAGCGTCTGGGCTGACTTCGTAGGTTTTAGAGTTATTGATCGTCGTTTCCGGAGGAAAGTTCCCTGGTGGTGTCGGATTTTCCTCAAATTTCCAATCTTCATCAGTGGAATTATCATTATTCCAATCATCCATCGGATCAGTTGTTGTCGATGCTGCTGATGAATAAGTAGCACTCGTCGCTGTTGTATACTCCTGCTTGACAGTACGTTGATTGGGAGGTGGTGGAGTGCGATCGCCAATACTGCGCCGCTTGACTCGACTTTGGGCAAAATAATTCGACGTTTTGAATAACCCCGCGATCAGTAACGCAGAAAGCGCCCCAGCAGCGATGCTGAGTAAAATCCAAACAGCTAATGGTAGCGCTAGCGATCGCCCACCCAAAAAGACAAGTGGTAGGACAGGGGACCAGTTTTGCAACAGTAACAAAGTTAGTCCTCCCAGCACCACCAGTAACAAAAGTAGTCGCAAAACAGGCATAGTTTTGGGGTGTTATGGCAGAGGTCAGGGTTCAGGAAATGCTACGGTTAATACAATTGAAGCAAATGATTTTGAGCTATAGATGTTCTAATTATATTGACTGTTGCTATACCATTCTATTTTCACCTCAGAAGATCAAGTTTCTCCGTATGAAACCTGCTGCTTTATTCACCCCCTAACCTTTAACCTCCGAACCCTGACCCTTCTCTAATCACGTCCTTGCCATCGCTGAATCGGAATACAATCGATGTTAAGTTGATCCAACGCACGGGCAACGACAAAATCGACTAAATCTTCAACTGTTTGCGGTTTGTGATACCAAGCTGGAATCGCTGGCACAATTCTGGCACCAGCTTCAGCAAGTGTTGTTAAGTTGCGTAAGTGAATCAAGCTAAAAGGCGTTTCGCGCGGCACAAGCACTAACTTGCGTCCTTCTTTTAATTGCACATCGGATGCTCGTTCTAGCAAGTCTGAACTTAAACCAGCCGCGAGTTTGGCAACAGTACTCATACTACAGGGGATCACGACCATACCAAGGGTACGGAAGGAGCCACTTGCAATGTTAGCTCCCACATCGCCCCAATGGTGACAGCAAAGTTTCCCTTGCGCTTCTACACCAGCTTGCTGTCGCCAGAATTGCTCTTGCTGCAAAGTTTCTACGGGCATTCGGATATTTTGCTCGGCTTGCCAAACCATGTATGTTGATTTAGAAGCAACAAGCTCAACTGCATAGTCAGCCGCTAAAAGAAACTTGAGTGCGCGGACGGCATAAATTAACCCAGACGCTCCAGAAACTCCTAAAACAAGTGGTAACGTAGGTGGGTTTTGATAAATTGGTTGTGGGTTAGACACAAGATTATTGGGGTTACTCCTCATCAAGGTAAAAATCCGAATTGGAATTGAGATCTTCCTCCATATCAGAATTAAAATCGTCGTCGTTATCTTCTAGCAAACCCTCATCTGGAAGTAAATCACCTTCAACGTCGCCATTGACTGTGACCAAATCAATTTGTTGGCGGTAGTAATCGACATTTTTCACTTGTACAGCAACGCGATCGCCTAAACGATAAGCGGTACGGCTTTTGCGACCAAACAGCGCTTGTTGGCGGGCGCGATACTCATACCAGTCATCTTTGAGCGAACTTACATGAACTAAGCCTTCGACGCGCAGTTGTTTACCGTTGGCATCTGGAACTGTAATTTCGACAAAAAAGCCGTAGGATTGGACTCCGGTGATCAGTCCTTGAAAAACTTCGCCAGTACGCTGTTTCATTAACTGTGCTTTTTGTAGCCCAGCGAGATCTTCTTCGGCTTCTTGGACTTCCTTTTCGCGGTCGTTGAGTTGCACGACAAGTCTAGCAAGATCCGTTTCTAACTCTTGCTGAATATCTGGTGGTAAGACATTCCAAGTAATATTACCGTGCGCCGAACTATGCCGCAGGTTTACTCGCTCTTTCGCGCGAGTCGTGCGGCGATCGCGTCCTTGCTCGAATAAAATATGTAGGACGCGTTGCAGCAGTAAATCAGCATACCGCCATAAAGGAGAATTTCCCCGCGCATAAACTGGGAGCGCTAGACCAAAATGTGGCTGGGGTGCAACGTTGTAAAGGCTTTGCTTGAGCGTAGCTTGCAAAAGATACGTGAGGACTTGCTCTGATGGCACTTGCGCGAATTGCTCGGTAAACGCTTGAAAGTCCGTTGATGAAATCGTATCTTCTTGCTCAAGTTGCAGTTCTACGCCTAAGTTGCTTGCTAACTTGATCATCTCCTGCACATCTTCCACATCAGGAGCCGGTTGACTGCGGTAAATTGCGGGAATTTCTAAGGTTTGCAAGTGTTGGGCGATCGCCTGATTTCCTAGCAGTAGCAACTCGGTTAACAACGCTCTTACCGGTGGTGATTCAGCTTTAACGACGCCAAGCATTCCCTCATCGTAATGCGGATAATCGTCTTGGGGTAATTTGAGTTCAAAGCTACCGCGTTGATGTCTTTGAGTTTGGGCTGCTTGACTAATCGCCAATAGCTGGTGGATCAATTCAACAATGTTCGTTGGCAACTCGTCCACAGTCTGGCTATTCTCTTGTTGTTGACCATTCAATGCAGCTTGCTGTGCCTTGATAATTGCTTGTACTTGTTGTTCGCTGATCTGTTGGTCGATAGCAATCACCGTAGGTTGAATTTCATACTCGACGATTTGTCCTGTATTCGAGTCGAGGATCAGCAGGACAGACATTGCCAAGCGATCGCTACCTGCTACTAATGAACATCGTTCCTGGACGGCTTCGGGAAATAGTGGTAATACGGTATCGCGCAAGTAAACGCTACTACCGCGCTTAAGTGCTTCTTTATCTAACGGTGAGTCAGGCAAGATGTAATGCGCGACATCGGTTGTATGAATTCCCAAACGCCATCGTCCTTCGGACGTTTTTTCTAAAGTCAGCGCATTTTCGATACACGCAGCGTTGGCACGATCTTGAGTTTCGATGACAATTGTGAGCAGCGATCGCAAATCGAGGCGCTGTTTAATCTCTGTCTTGGTGATTTGACTCGGTAAGTTGGCAGCTGCGGCGAGTATGCTTTCGCTAAAGCCGCGTGGTAGATCGTGCTTACAGCAAACTAAGTCAATATCCGCAGCTGCTTCGGCACTTCCACCAAGAACTTGTACTACCCTACCCAGCGGTGGCGATTGTCCTAACGGATAGCGCAAGATTTCGACATGAATCAAGTGTTCGATTGCTTCTGCTAAGTTGATATCACTTGGTACTAAGTCAATTTCAAACAATAATCGGTCATCTAAAGGCACTGCGCGAAAGCCTTTTTCGGTTTGCTTCAACCGCGCGAGTAAGCTGTGGTTTGCCCGTTCTAGAATCAAGCGTACTTCGCCTTCAGGACTGCGGCGACGGCTACCTTCTTTTGTGAGTCGCACCAAGACGCGATCGCCATTCCACGCTGTACTGAGATGACTTTCGCGGATGTAAATATCTTCTGCGCCCTCTTCGTCTTGAATCGCAAAGCAAAATCCTTTACTCGAACAGCGGAGTTTAGCTTCGATAACTCCTTCTTCGGGTAGGCGGCGATACTTTCCACGCTCTTTAGCTAAGATGCCAATTTTTTCGAGGACTTCCAAGGCAATATGTAACTTCGTTAAACTCGTTTCTTCGAGACAATCTAATTTTTTCTCTAGTACCTTGGCAGCGACTAATTTATCATCATGAAAATTCGCAAGTAGTGTAGCGATTGAAAATTCCATTGAAAAAACCGACCTTTGGTCAAAAAAATATTTGTGTTGTCTTTGGTGTCATGTGTCGTTGCCTACACAACTGTAGTATCACTCAGGGGACTCAAGAACAAACTACAGTGGTTCTACCTCAAATTGATAAATACAGTGTTTCTACCACCTTCAGCCCAATTGCTTTTGTGGTTCTACAATCCCTCTTTATAAGGAACCGCAGGTGCGATCGCTACTTAAAGCAGGTACTTCACATATTGGATGCTACAACAATATTCTTATTATTCACATCCGCAATACCTACAAACGACCGATCAACAGATAGCAAGCAACCCTAACTGCAACACGAGTTGGCGGTACTTGATTTAGATACAAGTCAGTGTTCGTTAGGCTGTAATTATGAATTTAATGAGACTACTACCGAATAGCATTACCTTACTTGTAGAATGGGTAACACTAAATTCAGAAGTAAGCGGACACCAAGCGAGTGAATCCTATTATATTTTAAATAAGAAGCGTACTTAGGCAAAGGGTTTTTCCGGTGATCGCTCAAATAAAATAGTAAATAGGGTAATGCGTGCAGACAGCGGGCGCGGGTAAAAGAGTTAATCCCGCCCCTTTTCACCGCATGAATTTACCCAAAAAAATCAAACAACCCTACCTCAAGCAGTAGGTTAATCATCCTTATGTTGGCGCAATTATTTTTTGCCCGCTATCCAACGGGCAATCTTTTATCCGAATTAGTCGAAATTTACCAAGGAAAATTTGTTGTCCAAGTAGCCGTGCAAATCGATGGCACAACCAGGGTTACAGGCATGGCAGCCGCAGAAACTATTGAACTTGCGGAAGATCAAGCCCGCGATCGCGCTTTACAGGTTTTGATGCAACCTGCGGCGATGACACCCGTTGAACCAAGTCTGCGACTGTCACTTGCAGATACGACATCTCAACAACCCGAAGCGATAGAATCCGATTCATTTCCTTCACCACGACCAGCAACAAACGTTGATTCTGAAGGCGATCGCGTCGCTTTAGACCCACCTTCGCAGGTGACGACCTCAAATTTAGACTTAGACTTAAGTTCAGACGAAAGCGACAATCAGCATCGCGCTTGGAATAATGTGACCCCCCTCAGTCGAGTGCGTAGTCAGGATTTTCAGCTAGAAACCGCAGATGATGTCATTATGGGCAGTTCACCGATTGATTTATCCGATGCGCTGCTCAAAATCGATGTTTTGCTCAAGCGTTTAGGCTGGAGTGCCGAACATGAAAGCGAGTATTTAGAACGAACTTACAAAAAGCGATCGCGACAATTTTTGACTGAAACCGAAGTCGTCGAATTTCAAGACTATTTAGAATTACTTGCAAAAACCGGCGATGAAATGAAGCGTCTCAAGTGGAGTATGCAAAAAGGAAGAGATTATCTCCTCCAAACCTACAATAAACGAAAACGTACTTTGCTTACTTATCAGGAGTTACTGGAATTCCTGCAATATTTAGAATCCCAGCCTTCTCCTCAAGAATCAGTTACCTAAACTAGCTCAAAACCGCTACAGAGCGATTCCCAACAGCGCTACGGTTGATGACTTGATCGATTAATCCATAGTCTTTAGCTTCGTCTGGAGACATAAAAAAGTCACGTTCGGTATCTTGCTCGATTCGCTCAATTGGTTGATCTGTGTGGGCTGCTAAATACTCGTTGAGACGCTGCTTGTGATACAAAATTTCTTTAGCTTGAATTTCGATATCGGTTGCTTGTCCTTGCGCACCTCCTAAAGGTTGGTGAATCATAATGCGGGCATTAGGCAAACTCATACGCTTACCTTTAGTTCCTGCACTGAGTAGGAAAGCTCCCATACTCGCCGCGAGTCCTGTACAAATCGTACAAACATCAGGGCGAATGTGGTTCATCGTATCAAAAATTCCCATTCCTGCTGTCACCGAACCCCCTGGAGAGTTGATGTACAAGTAGATGTCTTTTTCGGAGTCTTCAGCATCGAGAAATAAAAGTTGGGCAACGATTAAGTTTGCCAAGTTGGAATCAATTTGCTGTCCCAAAAAAATAATCCGCTCGCGCAACAATCGAGAGTAAATATCGAAAGCACGTTCGCCGCGACCTGATTGTTCAATAACAATAGGAATCATTCTAGATTTGCTCGTTATCTTAGCTTTTTTAATTTTATCGAGAATAGAGCGGGGAGCGAGAAAGAAAATTCTTTTCATAATGCCTCCCGCTGCGCTTTCCAAAATTGCCTTAGTACGGGTCAGGCATTGCCTTACCCCTGCTTACCCTATAAACTCCGCACTTGACTTTGCTCGACTTGCTCGAATAATTCAGCCGCAGTGCGGGCGGGGGAAAGACACGCTAATCCTTGACAAACTAAGCCTACTGCTGATGCGGGTAAATCGGTTGCCACACTGAGGACACTTGCGGGTAAATACTTGGCGAGGACAGTATCTAACGTCGTTGACGTCGTACGCACTAGCGTACAGTTACGATACCAATCTAAAGCGGTAAATAAACTTGGGCAGGCTTGAGGGGCAGAATCCATGACGCTCGTAAAAGCTTGTAACGCTTGCTCGGCGCGATCAAGATAACTGAGCTTTTCAGTAAGGAGGGCTAGCCGTACTAAATTGGCGATCGCGACTCCATTGGCTGCGGGAGTCGCATTATCGGCATAACTTCGTTCGCGGACGATGAGATCGCGACTGGCATCACTTGCGGTGTTATAGTATCCGCCTAACTCGCTACTCCACAAGTATTCATCAAATTCTGCTTGCAGGGCGATCGCTTGTTCTAACCAAAATTGTTGCGCATTTGCGTCTTGTGGCATCACTTGGTGCAAATCTAACAACGCTTTGATAAACAAAGCATAATCTTCTGACTGCGCAATCACACTCGTTTGACCTTCATAATTGAGCCGATGAAAGCGTCCATTGTCGCGCTGGCGATTCAAAATAAAACGTGCTGATGACAGCGCAATTTCGAGATACTCGGATTTTTTGAAAACTGCGTACGCCCTTGCTAGCCCAGAAATCATCAAACTATTCCAAGCCACAATCATTTTGGTATCGGTAACAGCAGGAATTCGCCCCGACCAATTTTGAGTTTTTGCTTCTTGGTTATTTCTGGCAGGCGGAAAGACATCTAATGATTCTGGTGTGGCACCGTAGCGAACAGTAAACAGTTTAGACAACGCCTGTTCTACGATGCCACTCAACGAACTTGGGTGTCGTCGCTGCAAAACGTTGCGTCCTTCAAAATTGCCTTGTGAGGTGACAGTAAATTGTTGCTCAAGCGCAGATAATTCTTCTGATGAGAGAATTTGCTGCAATTCGCTGTAACTCCAAACGTAGAAAGCTCCCTCTTCTGGCTCACCTTCGTAGGGGCTGGTAAAACTATCCGCATCTTGTGCGGCATAGAAGTAACCTTCAGGAGCCGTCATTTCGCGTTTGAGCCATTGAACTGTTAAAGCGATCGCGCGTTCGATTACCGGCTCTTGAACGCCGTTACTCCACAAATTCGCGAGATACTCAACAATTTGACCATTGTCGTAAAGCATCTTTTCAAAATGCGGTACAGTCCACGTCGGGTCAACAGTATAGCGATGAAATCCCCCTGCAACATGGTCATAAATACCGCCCAATGCTAAATCTAAGCCTCGTTGTTGACACACTTGCGGAATATCGTAGCGCCAGGCGGAATAGTTAAACCGAGTGCCGCGTAGCGCTAACTCAGCATAGGGAATCATGGGAAACTGCGTACCGTAATCGTGCGGCGTAATCACACCTGTATTGGTTTCGATGCCTTTTTTGAGCAAGTCTTCGTCTGACTGCTGCGTTTTAGGCAATACTGCACTTTGTTGAATTGCTTCCAAAATTGCGGCTTTACGTGCAAGCAAGTCTTGTTTTTCGGTGTCGTAGTAGCGGCGAATCGCTTGTAGTACTTGTAGAAAGCCTGGACGTCCGTAGCGTGGTTCAACCGGAAAATAAGTCCCGCCATAAAAAGGGACTAAATCATCAGGAGCAATAAAAATATTTAAAGGCCAACCGCCTTGACCTACCATCATCTGCAAGGCTTGCATATAGATACTATCAAGGTCAGGGCGTTCTTCGCGGTCTACCTTGATCGGGAGGAAGTGAGCATTCATATAGTCGGCGATCGCCAAATCTGAAAATGCTTCTCCTTCCATGACCGTACACCAGTGGCAACTCGAATAGCCTATCGAGAGAAAAATTGGTTTGTTTTGTGCTTTTGCTGTTGCCAAGGCTTCATCACACCAAGTCCACCAGTCAATCGGATTTTCTGCGTGTTTGCGCAAGTAAAGGCTTTGAGCTTGGGCAAGGCGGTTAGTCATAGCGTCTAGTGCATTTGCTATCTACTGCTTAGTCTAGCGGACAGCGATCAAAGGGGTGAGGGGTGAGAGAACGTTATATGTAATTTCTCCTCTGCTCCTCTACTCTTTGGGTATAGGCTGACTTGGGGGAATTCGTTCAATCGAAATGAGCGATTCCATTACGGACTTCACGATCGGCGCTGCGACGGTTGAGCCATATGCAATTCCTTTTGGTTCATCGACAACGGCTAAGACGACGTAACGAGGGGATTCAATGGGCAACATCCCAACAAAACTTGTAATGACTGCACCGCGCTGATAGCCACGACCACCGATGTTTGCTTTTTGTGCTGTACCTGTTTTGCCACCAATGCGGTATCCTGGCACTTGTGAAGCTTTGCCGCTCCCCTCAAGAACAACGGCTTCTAGCATTTTGACAACCGTCTGAGCTGTTTGTGGCGAGAAGATTGCTTTGGGTTGTGGTAAATTAGGTTGTTGTAGCCGACCTTGGTTATCTATCAACCCGCGTACAACATGAGGTGTAACGAGCTTGCCACCATTAGCTAAAGCTGCGTGGAGTTGCACCAGCTGAATGGGTGTTAATGAAAATCCTTGACCAAACGAAGCCGTTGCGGGTTCAATCGGGGAAGAAACAAATTTTGCTTGATTTTTTAGCTGACCTCGTGCTTCAAATGGGAGATCGATGCCTACGGTTTTTCCCAAGCCCAGCTTTTGCAGCCAATTATAATACACGTCGGGTTTAAGGCGTTGCATCACTTGTACCATGCCGACATTGCTGGAGTGCTGTAAAATGCCGGTAATCGATAGGGCAAGATTGTCTTCTTTTTCAGCATTGCGAATCGACCAACCACCCACTTTGATGACATCGGGATCGGGGAAAACATCGTCGGGTTTAATGACTTTTTCTTCGAGCGCGATCGCGATGTTTATTGGCTTAAAGGTGGAGCCTGGTTCATAAAGATCCGCGAGTAACCAATTTCTAAAAGCGTGGGGTTCAAAGTTGAAATACTCATTAGGATTGTAAGAAGGCTCAGCAACCAAACTTAGGATCGAACCATCGTGGGCGTCCATCACAATCACGCCACCACGCTTGGCATTGAACTTTTGCATTTGTTCGCGCAAGGCGATGCGCGTCGTGCGTTGCAGTCGAGTATCGATTGTGAGTTGCAGTTTCGTTTCATCGCGATGGACAAAGTTTTCTGGAACGCGATCGCTTAATAACACTCCTTTACCATCTTTGCGCAGCTTATAGGATTCTGCTGAACGTTCGAGTAACTTTTGCTGACTATACTCTACTCCTGCTTGGCCGCGATGGTCGCGATCAACGTAGCCAACAACGTCAGCAGCAACCTTTTCTTGAGGATACAACCGCGAGGACTCTTGAACCAAGTCTAAGCCATTTGCCTTCAGTTTTTTGAGCTTATCTGCAACTTCTTCGGACAAAGCTGACGCGACTCGAATCCCTCGATTGCGATCGTTGTTGTAGCCATCCGTCAACAAAGTAACGAGGTCACTTGTTGGGCGATCTAGCATTGCCGCAACTTTTTTAGCGACACTTTCTGCTTCTAAAACATTCTTAAATAATCGAGGATGCACGTACAGCGTGTACACCTGACGATCAATCGCTAACACGTTATCGTTGCGGTCAACGACTTGACGGCGCGGTACAAAGGGGCGTATGTAGGTTGTCTGTTGCTGTTGCGCTCTTCTTAACAAAGTTGAGGAATGCACAACTTGGAGATGATACAAGTTCCCCGCTAGCACTAAACCACCAGCCAGCAATACACCCCACACCAAGAGCAATCGAAAATACGGTACTGAAGAACGTTTTAGCTGTTGGCTCAGCGGCTTCTTGCGTTTTTGCCGAATTGATTGGCGCGGTGTGTCCATAGTTGCGACTCTACGACGCTTGTGGTCAAAGCTAGAGCCAGGAGGAACTGAAGTAGGCATAGGGCAAGTTTTAAGTTATCAATTATACTTAAGTCGATGAGATTAGGGTAAACACAATATTAATAGGACTTACGCAAAATTACGAAACACGAACCACATTCCCCGTAGAGGTTGCCAAAGGCTAGGAACTAAAGAATAAGCGTTTCAGCGAGTGCTTACGTAAGTTCTAAATTAAGACAAACTTTTTGATGTGCTAGGCACTCGTTGTTTACTTATCCTTAATAGCCTACAGGAGTCGTGTTATGAGAACTGTTGCGAGTCATCGAAGTTGCAGAAATAATTGATTTCACGGGGCGTTGCGGTGCTGGTTTCAAGAAAATTGCCTGTGTGGGATCGGCAGGAAGTAAACCTGTTTCAGGTTGCTCTGCTTGCTGCGCCATTTTATTTTTCAACACTTCAATTGCTGTCGTCAGCTGTCGTTCTTGACGTTGAAGATTTTCTCGCTTCTCGTATGATTGATACCACTTTCGCTGCGAATAAATTGTTCCACTATAAAGTGCTAGCACTGTCGCGATCAAGATAAAAAGCACTACAGTAGAACTGCGTTGCAAAACGCTGAGGCGAATTAACCATAGAGGTTTTCTGGCACTGGGCAAAATCGGCACGCTAGTAGGATGGCGAGTTGTCATTCCTTGTGGGAAATTCCCAGTCGGTCGCACTCGATCAGGAACACTTGTACGTGTGACAGATGTTGATTTCAAAGCGTTTGTCCGCTGGTGGTTGGTTACACTCGATTTATAAGCAGCACGCATAAAATTTATTGTTGAGTGAAAGCTAGTTGGGTATTAAGAGCGCTAGCTACTAAAAGCTGCAAGTCGCCTTCATCGTATCATTTAGATAAACTTTCTTTACGTTCTAGAATTTCCTCCGCTAAAAGGTCAACGGAGTAGCGACAAACATCTATTGCTCAGAGTATCTACTATGATTGCTACCTCGTCGGGCTAGAGTTTGTTTGGTAGTTCGCATATGTCAACCCAAACTATCAATAAACGAGATAGCCTTAAAGTAGCACCTGTTGAAAACCTCTGTCTTAAGAAAGAAGACGACATATCACTGAAGTGATAGAGTATCAACCTAATACAGTCAAAATCGCACTTTTGTAAAAAAAGTCAACAAATGCGGTATCGTAATCAACGAGCAGATTATTATTTTTGCCGCAATTGGTGAAAGAGGAGTTATGAACAAAAAAATCCTTGGTTTTGCTTTATTTCTAGGCTTGCTCACCACTCTGGGAGCATGTGATACGACTGGCACCGGAGGTGGCACAGACCCTGGAGCTAGCCCGCCAGTATCTCCCGCAGAGCCTGGCGTAAGTCCAGCACCATCACCATCTCCATAGCTGTGATGCTGAATAGTTGATAACTTAACTTTTCGTTGGTTCAAGCTATGTTCTCTCCTACAAAGTCAAGTGTCTGTTTTAGGTAGCAGTATTTACCGTTTGCACCTAACAACGCAACTTCTTTGTATTTGTAGGAGAGTATTTTTTTGCATTTCGTCTGCTAGCTTGTTGTCAAAAATCTTTTGATAAAAAACAAATAAATTAAATGATGCTCAATAGAAAAAGTTATAATTCTTCAATCTGACTCGGCGTGCAAAAGACTCGATAAGCTGAAAATTAAAATCCCAAAAATTCTGCGGTCGTGCTGATAAATCAATGTGGCTAAATTCCACCTGATGAAGGATTAAGGAAAGCAGAGTGGCTAGAGTTACGTACGCTAAAGAGTCAAACGAATTATGCTGAAAATTATCAATAAATTGAGTTTGGGGACGAGCGTTAGTCTTTTATGCGGATGGAATGCGTCTTTAGCATCTGCCTTACCACCTTCTGACGATATACCGGAAGAAATTTTACGCACAGAGATTATTACAGAAGCGCGATCGCCAATTGATGGCAAACGACTAAATGCGGCAGAATATGCAGAATTACAAGCGCAATTACAAAATCGTCAAGTGACTCCACCGCTTTCTCCTCAGGTAAGAGAAACTGTACAACTTTTGCGCCTGCGACGTATTATTCGCACGTTGCTGCCATTTTTGCCAATTTAGATTCCCAAAAATAGTATGCTGTAATCATCATTAATACAGCTTTCTGATGCTGCTACGTTATTTTGCTACAGCAAATGATTGCAAATAAATGTAAAGAGTATGTATAAATATGACGTAGAAATAACAAATTTGTTTTAGGTAAGGTATTTTCATGTCTATGACCATCGCCCCAGAACAGGTTGAGCGCATTGTCTGGAATCAGCATGACGATCCGTTTGAAGTGCTAGGTTCTCATCCCATAGAACAAGATGGCAAAACCGTGTGGGTGGTGCGAGCTTATTTACCAAACGCGAGTGCAGCATGGGTGATTCGTCCAGAAGCACGAATTGAACATCAAATGCATCCGGTGCATCATCCCCATTTTTTTGAGTGTACGATCGACGTTTCAGAATTAGCAAACTACCAATTAAAAATCAAAGAAGGCGAACACGAACGAGTGATTTATGACCCGTATGCTTTTCGTTCGCCAAAATTAACTGATTTTGATTTACATTTATTTTCCGAAGGGAACCACCACCGTATTTATGAAAAACTAGGGGCGCATCTGACTGAAGTTGATGGTGTTAAAGGCGTTTATTTTGCGGTTTGGGCACCGAATGCGCGGAATGTGTCAATCCTTGGAGATTTTAATTCCTGGGATGGACGGAAGCATCAAATGCGTAAAGGCGTGACAGGAATTTGGGAATTGTTTATTCCAGAAATCAAAGTTGGCGATCGCTACAAATACGAAATTAAAAACTTCGACGGGCACATCTACGAAAAATCCGACCCCTACGGTTTTCAACAAGAAGTTCGCCCCAAAACCGCCTCAATTGTCGCCGATCTTGATGCTTACGCATGGAACGATGCAGAATGGATGGAGCAGCGGCGTCATACAGATAGCTTAACGCAGCCAATTTCGGTTTACGAAGTTCATTTAGGTTCGTGGTTACACGCTGCCTCAACAGAACCAGCTAAACTCCCTAATGGAGAAACTGAACCAGTCGTTCAGGTTTCTGAACTCCAACCAGGGGCGCGATTTCTGACTTATCGCGAACTTGCGGCCAAACTAATCCCTTACGTTAAAGACTTGGGCTACACGCATATTGAAATGCTACCGATCGCGGAACATCCGTTTGATGGTTCGTGGGGTTATCAAGTCACGGGTTATTATGCTTGTACTTCGCGCTATGGCAGCCCTGAAGATTTTATGTACTTCATCGACCAATGCCATCAGAATGGAATTGGTGTGATTGTTGATTGGGTGCCAGGTCACTTTCCGAAAGATGGTCATGGTTTAGCGTTTTTTGACGGTACGCATCTTTACGAACACGCTGATCCCCGCAAAGGTGAACACAAAGAGTGGGGAACATTAGTTTTTAACTATAGCCGCCATGAAGTTAGAAACTTTTTAGTCGCCAACGCTTTATTTTGGTTTGATAAGTATCACATCGATGGTATTCGAGTTGATGCAGTCGCATCGATGCTGTACCTTGATTATTGCCGTAAAGAAGGCGAATGGCTGCCTAACCAGTATGGTGGACGAGAAAATATCGAAGCTGCTGAGTTTCTACGGCAAACAAATCACGTAATTTTCAGTTACTTTCCTGGTATTCTCTCAATTGCAGAAGAGTCTACCGATTGGCCTATGGTATCGTGGCCAACATACACGGGTGGATTGGGCTTTAATTTAAAGTGGAACATGGGTTGGATGCACGATATGCTGGATTATTTCAGCATGGATCCTTGGTTCCGGCAATTTCATCAAAACAATATCACGTTTAGTATGTGGTACCACCACAGCGAAAACTTCATGCTGGCGCTGTCACACGATGAAGTGGTACACGGTAAGAGCAATATCATTGGTAAAATGCCAGGCGATCGCTGGCAGAAGTTTGCCAGCGTGCGCTGTTTGTTTACGTATATGTTTGCGCATCCTGGCAAGAAAACGCTGTTTATGGGGATGGAGTTTGGGCAGTGGAGCGAGTGGAATGTGTGGGGCGATTTAGAGTGGCACTTGTTGCAATATGAGCCACACCAACAGCTAAAGCGATTCATGAAGGATGTCAACCATCTCTACCGCGCTGAACCAGCTTTATACACGCAAGATTTCGGACAAGCAGGATTTGAATGGATCGACTGTAGCGACAACCGTCATAGTGTTGTTTCCTTCATTCGTCGTGGAAAAGATCCTGAAGATTTTGTCATTGTGGTATGTAATTTCACCCCTCAACCGCATTCGCATTATCGAATTGGTGTTCCAGAGTTTGGATTCTATACTGAAATCTTTAACAGTGATGCCCGCGAGTATGGTGGTAGCAATATGGGAAATTTAGGTGGTAAGTGGGCTGAGGAATGGTCTTATCACAATCACTCTTACTCAATTGATCTATGTCTACCACCTTTAGGTGTACTTATTCTAAAACTCGATGGCGAGAAAACGGCGCAAGCGTTGCGTAAGTAATTGCGTTGCATGAATTTAAGCCCACAGACTAAAGTCTAGGGCTTGATAAATAAAGTGTGCCTGCGCAAACTCCAAGCAAAGGTCAGAAATTAGAGGTTGGAGGTTAACGTTAAAAGCTAATTGGGCAGCGGATGAATTTGCAGCTAAACAAACCCTGTACACCTTCGTGGACTTCAGTGTACGAAGGTACACTTTACTTGAGTAGCCCCGATTTCAATCGAGGAGTGTGTAAGATTCATGCAACAGGTCATTTGGTTAGCCCACCTTGGGTTAAAATGGGCTGCCAATCCGCATTTCCCTTCCGCGTCAGTGTGATGAAATCCTTAAATAGAAAGACTGACTGAATGTTCTCAATAGTAAGTAACTGTTGCGCCAACACTGGAGTATCTTTCTGATCGACTCCCTGCTGTAGCGTCAGGGCTTTGGTGCTGATGGACTCATTCAAATTGAGCTTGATACAGCTGGGGCTAGGAGTGGTTTCAATCGAGAGAAGTTGCATAGCTTAATCCTTAAGCTCAAAGCGAACAACCACAGCGTAGTAAGCTTGATTTCAGCAAATGTGGTGTTTAATTTCGATCCTAGCTTGCTGCCAGTTAGCTGTATGGTTACTATATAAGGAGATTTAATGATGTCTACTTTAACAATTCGTTTATCTGATAATTAATAAGAGAGTTTACAAGAAGCTTTTTCAAAAATTTTCAGCGATCGCTTTAGTTGAATTTGATATCTAACTTCCTTTCTGATTCTGAGAACGAAAACGTCCTTGAATAAAGTCGCGTTTTTTGAGGTGTTTTGTTTTGCGCCCACTCACGCGTTCGCGCCACATCTGAAAACTAGATTCTTTCATCTCGCGCCGCATTAAGGCAATGACCTGTTTTTCGGTTAGCCCAAATTGTAGGGCGATCGCTTCAAACGGTGTCCGGTCTTCCCATGCCATTTCAATAATACGGTCAATCGTTTCAGAATCTAGATTAGAGATATTCATAACAGTTCGTCAGTTTCCCAGTCTCAGCCGTATAACTTTTTAATGCCAAACTGTTTTAGTTTAACTTTTGTAACAAAGTGTCTAGGTAGCGAATACCGTCAAGCATAAATCGAGATGTCTCTATACACCCCCAGTGTTAGCCACTAGGATTGCATTCATCTTCACTACCTGTTTGCATGGCACCAAGAAGGGTTCTTACCGCAACACATCGTCTTGTTCCCTCAATAGGGGTTGTGGAATTGTTACGAGGTTGAGCAACTGTTACTATTAACCCTTTGTCCGGAGTGCCAAAACTAGCATCGCGTGGTAAATTGCCTCTAAAATCAAAGCTAATTGTTTGTGTTGTACTAGCTGCATAAGTCATAGCATTAGTGGCAACGCTGTCACCATTAAGATTAGTTCCTAACAAAATTTGTTGTGGGTTAATTCCTGAATCTTCACCTAATGATTGCCAATCTGTATGCCTGGGTGTTGTTCCTCTAGGATGGATGGCAATTTGAGGAATTTGATTGTTAGTTCTAAAACTGACACTGTAGCTAGTTTTTTGCTTTCTAGCTTCTTGCTGCGCGGTTTGTAAAGCACGGAGAATCGATGCGTTTACTGTATTTATCCGTTGACGATTTACAAAACCTAACCAAGAAGGTACAGCGATCGCCGACAAAATTCCGATGACTAAGGTAACAACAATAACTTCGATTAATGTAAAACCAGAATTTAATTGTTCATTTGACATATGTTAATTGTAAAAAAGGTAATTGGTAATGGGTCATATCTAGTTACCAATAAGTAGTAAGCTCTACGGACGATTAGTTACGGCTGATTAATCCGCTTCCTTGAACTTGAACGCTGACACTAGGGCAGTATACAGAAGCGCGATCGCACGTTGCTTCATTTCTAATTCGCGCGATCGCATTTCCTCTTAAATAAACTTGTGCTGTTGTATTTACTGAGTCTACGCAAGCATAAAATCCACTGGCAACAGCGGGAATTTGTTGCATATTAGCTGGACAATTTTGCTGTTTTGTGCTAGCAGTTGAATCAATAAAATTAACAAGCGTAGCGACGCTATTAGTATAGTTTTCGTTAGCTTTCTGCCAGCGATTCATTTTATCTTTTATAGTTAGTCCAGGAACTCTTAAATTAAAAAATTGAAAACCATCATTCGGTGGTTCAATATAATTATTGTTGCTTGGATTTTTAACTCCGTCATTAATTTGAAATCTAGCAATACGAGCAGTGTTAGATTTAGTAGAATTTGCTGTATTATCTTCAATTAAATAATATGCTACTAACGAGTAAACATAAGTGTCATTCAGTTTAGTATTAGCTAAACAATTGATTGATTCGTTTGGACATTGAGATAAAATTTCGGGCTTAAACTCGCGTTTCCAAAACACAAGTACTGGAGTACAATTTGTACTAGCGTCGCATCCTGTTACGGGTACTAAAGGAGGAATTTGATCTTTAATTCCTGGTTGAGTTTGGGTTGAAATATTATTTAAACCATCAGCATCATAAATATAAATTGCCTGCCTTAAATCTTGTGTAATATAATTAATGGTTGATTGTAATTCTTGCTCGGTATTAGCTTTGGCTTCCTCTTGTCGCTGGGTTGTTAAAATATTGAGCATAAAGTTCATTAATGGCGTGATGACTAATCCTGCAAGGAAAATACCTACTAGCAGTTCAATTAAGGTAAAGCCACCTTTTAATTGCGAGTCAAAACGGTTTATGTGGATGTACCGAAGCAGTTGAAGTGAATTCATCATGGCATAGCTATCCTCTTGTTGCCATTCGTATTACTACTACAGTTGACAGCCACCGAGGCGATCGCACAAATCTTGCAATCGAGTTTCGGTCGTACTAATTTCGGTAGTAATTTCGAGTAATGGGGCTTTGCGATCGCCTAATCCGCCTGTAAAAGTGGCTTGCGTTCGTCTGGTATCGACATCACTTTTAACGAGGGGTAAACTATCGCTAAAAGCATCAGCGCGATAAACTCTCACACCTAATAAATAACCTTTTGTGGCATCGGTGGACGTAGGCGTAACACTGCGGAATGCTTGAACAACAAGATCGCGTACGCTGTTACTGCGACAACCTGCTTCTGTATCAAAGTCAATGCAGTACAAACTCAGATTTGCAGAATTTTGACAGTACGGGTAATCGGGTGTTGTGGGGGTACAATTTGTTAAACCACTTGCAGGTGGAACCGCAGCATTTGTGAAAGTAACGCGCTGGGCGTTGAATTGGCGAGTCGCGCTAGTATCAACTTCGTTGATTAATACGGTATGATTCGGTGGTGGAATTGTGCCGTTGCGGATACCATCAAGATAAGTTTTTGCAGCTTGAGTTGCGAGTTCAACTCGACGGGCTTGTACGCGGTTGCCGACAGAAAGTACCATGACAGGTGCGATCGCACTCATCAAAATGCCAACGACGACGATCGCGACTAAAGCATCAACAATGGTGAAACCGTCTTGTGAACGAGAAATCATGGCGTGACGTTAGTTTGGGTATCTTGGTAAGCGTTTAATGGGGGACAACTTTGGGGGCGATCGCTTTCATCAACCGTATAAGTATAATTATTGCCTGAGCCTTCTGCTGCGCATAGCAACGTTTCAATCCAAGGATCGTCACGATTGACTTCGCGAATAAATTCGCTAGTCGCATTTCCCAACGGTTGCGTAAACTTTTGCGCGAATAAATCTGGTGACTGCGATAAAAGCGCGACATCAAAACTCCATTGTCGGTTTGGTGTTGCGAAGTAGGGTAATGTACCTATAAATTGACCGTTATTCGTTCTATACTGCGTAAAACTGTAGTCAAAGATGCTTAAACTACCATCGTTTGCACTAGATTTACTTCCTAAGATCGGTGCAAAGGGGGCAGTCGCATAAGTACTGCGATGTAGTTGAATAAAACTACCTTTGATATTTAATGTTCTATTTCGCCAATTTTCTAATAATCGAACAAAATTTTGTAAACCTGCGGGTTCTTCTCCTGGACGACTAGGGCTATTTCCTGAGACAAACACAGCATTTACCGTTATATCATTTTCAGGAGTTTGTAACCACACATCTTGTAAATCTGCACTTCCGCGATCCAAATTACTTCCTCCAGGGGAACCGTTAGGACTATGAATTTGTAAAACAGGGATTAATAAAGGTTGTTCATCGGAGGTAATCGCAGTAATTTTACTTCTTTCGGTAAAGTTTTCTCCTTTCTGAGGTAAATCTTGAAATCCGAGTAAACGACCAGTAATTTCTACATTTTTTAAGACAGGAATCCCAACACCATTATTCAAAAAAGTACCTGCTAGCGAATGACGCTTATCATCAGCAACTTGATTGAAAATTAAATTCCCATTGATAACCCAAAAGATATTATTAGGAACGACTCCAACTAATTCAATATTAACTCCATGATGGTCTTTACCTCCTGTACCAAACTGCAATTGACCTGTCGTGTTTCTAATAACAAATATTGAATTTTCATTGCCCACAAATCTAATTGTTGTTGGATTAATATTATTAGTAGGTATTCTCTCAACATCTATATCAACGATATTGATAGGTTTACTATCATTAGCAGTTATAATCGTGTCTCTTCCTGCTTCAAAATTTCCTTGTTGCGCTGCTTTAACAATGTCATCAGTCACATTAGTATCTGGATTCAGATTTCTTAAATCTTGATAAACAGTTTGAATTTGATTTCGGACATCTGTTCTACACTCACTTGGTAGGACTTGCAGGGCTTCTCCACTCTCAAACTCGTACTGCTTAGAGTATTTACCTGACGTTGTACAAATTGTATAGCTAGAAAGAGGTTTATTTTCTGGTAAATTCAAACTAACAGCACCAATGTCAGGCGTTGAAGGTGAGATAAGTTGAGTATTTGGTGTATATGCTAATGGTTGGTTGCTTTGATAACTAGGCGCACTATCAGGTCGTGCAGGATCGCTCGTTGTTCTAAACCATAAAGCATTATCTACTGATTTCGGACGCTTACTGTTATAAGTATTGTAAGGAAAGAAATCTACTTCATCTGCTGAATTGATTCCTAGAGGTATAGGAGTAGAGGTATTTTGAAAATCTGATAATTCTAGCGTTCCCAATTCGTTACGTTGAAACGCAATTCGCCGTGGATAACGTCTATCTTCAGGATTGAGTGCAGGTCTAGCGGTTGTCCCTGACATTAATCTATCAGCTTTTGCGTTTTCAGGTAAACTTGCAGCTTTGACATCTTTGTTACCGTCGTATCCGACTACCCAATCATTGGGTTTGCATTCTGATACCGGAACTTTACGGCACATTTCCATAACGTACTCAGGAAAGTTAGTCCGTCGCTGTACTGGAGTGATACCATTATTTAAATAAGAATTTCTATTTCTAGTATCAGTTTGTCTATTAACACTGGTAGCAAAGCTATTATCGACAAATCCATTTTTCTTGAGTTGCGTAGCAACTGAATTACCAATGTGATTATTTAAATCGTAGTCTCCATCACTACGAAAACCATCAATAAAACTATTAGATAATACTGTAATAGCATCAGAAACAACAGTTGCAGGACGCCATTGATCGCCATTATTCCTACAGCCTGGCTGTCCTTTTCTACAAGCAAAGTTTCTATCAAAATTTGTATTGCGAGTGTAAAAATTAGTCCAATTCGCTGTTAATCGTTCTAAAAATTCCT
This sequence comes from Chroogloeocystis siderophila 5.2 s.c.1, assembly GCF_001904655.1. Lineage (NCBI taxonomy): Bacteria > Bacillati > Cyanobacteriota > Cyanophyceae > Chroococcidiopsidales > Chroococcidiopsidaceae > Chroogloeocystis > Chroogloeocystis siderophila. The sequence goes on from NZ_MRCC01000008.1 coordinate 158,962, forward strand.
CGGTTGGAGTTCGCGTGAGTGGCTGTTGATGTAAATTAAAGTCACCTCGGATATACAGAGGTAAATTAGTAACAAAAGTTAAGCCTTTTTCTGCTTCTCGGTAATTCTCGTCACGCGATAAATTACTACCATTACTTAACCGAATTCCATTCGGACGACGCGTTGAATCGAGGATAAAATCATTGGGGCTAAGTAATTTCGCTTCGGTGCTTTGATCGCTTCTATCTGCTAATGCATCATCACGACTTGCATAAATAATGCCACTATTGGGTAATAAATATTCTTGCGGGTTTCTTTCGTTACCAATTTCTGTTTCTGCAAGTAAACCCAAATCAATATCAGTGACGCGAATTTCTAGCGGTTGGCGTTTTTCTAGTTCTAAGTCGTAGTTACTTGGTGATTTATCTTTATCAATAGCTTTGATTTCTCTAGCATCTAGAAAAGTAGCTTCTTTGATTGCGCCATGCGGCACGATCGGATTGCTAACAGGAGAAAGACTATCATCTAATATTCTAATTGCACAAATTGCCGTATCTATTGCTGAATTATCCGCTAGCGATCGCGTGCGATTATCATCAATTTTAGCTAAAGCATCGCGCAGGGGTTGATTAACAACGCGCCCATTCGGAAAAATGAGACTTGCTTGAAAATTAAGTTGTTCACGAAATTGATTAACTGCCGCTTCTCGACCACCGATATCATTATACGGAGACGGATAAACAACTCCATTATTCGATCTGCCATTTGCAGGCTGCGCGCCATTGATCGCACCGCTAACATCGGGTAAATCTTCTTGGTTTCTGGCAGTCGTTGCCGTTGTAGGATCGTAGTAGCTACTAATACACGCTGTCGGAGTTCTTTCGATATAATCTGTGCCGGTGTAGCTTGAATCTATATAATGATAAACTGCGGTAGCGCGCATCTGAAGATCGCCTTTTTTACTCTCTTCAGCATCACCCGTCATCGGTAGTGTATCAGACCAAACAACAATGTTACGATTAGCACTAAAAGAGCGCGTTCTAAATAGCGGCGGTTGGATGACACCTTCTTCTAGTTCGGGTTCTGGTAGAAAAGAAGCAGCGCGATCGTAAATTCCTGCTCCTGTGATAATCCGTAAACCACCTGCGCCTGTTAAAGTTGTAGTAAGTTGCTGTGCGGCTGCATTTTCCCAAAATCCATTGCGTTCAATGATTCTTCTATCAGGAAGCGGTAGAGTTTGAGTTGTACGATAACGCGGTTGAGTATTTGGGTTACTCCAATTGACGCCGTTATCAAACAACTGCTTTTCATTAAAGCCTAAAAAGAAGTTTCCTGCCTTTTTCCAAAACGTGGGAAGATTATTACCTACAGCAATACGATCGCCTACGAAACTTTCTTTTCCTTCTTGCTGCTGTTTTTCTGGTTGCGTCTGCGGTAAGTTGTACTGATTGAGCGTTAATCGGGTATTTACTGGTGTTGGTTCGCGCCATGCGGATGGTGGTTCAATCGTATCAGGAGTGAATACACTCGGATCAATTCCATCATCATCAAAATCGTATCGCTCTAAAGCCGCACGGCGATTGCTTGTCGCCACTTCCGCGTAAGGTACGCGCCGCGTCAGATTTTTCAAATACGTCTCGATTTGTTCGCTTAAGACTTCCCAAGCATTAAAACTACTTCCACGCTGATTGTTATTATCTGCGATCGCGGCGTTAAAGCCTGCTTTAACTTCTGGTGGATATTGTCTAACAGCTGCAACACTTTCTACAGTTGGGGGAATTTCATCAATTGTGTTGCGGCGTTCAAAATTCGGGTGGTATGACAACGCTGTTTGCTTCATCAAAGCAATTCGATGATTATAAGCTGCATCGTTATAACTAATTTGCGCCCCGCCTGTCGTTGTTGTCGATTTAATATTGCGATCAAGTGCGGCTGTTATCGGATTATTGCCAAATCCATTAAATAAGTCAATATTTACGGCTGTGCGATCGCCTGTATCTGCTGCGTTACCTAACCCAACATTTCCCCCAACGGTTATTTTGCCGTTTTCTTCGTTGTAAAAGCAAGAATATCGACTACTAACTTGATAAAACTGCGTCGTTGCGTTATTTTGACTACCGACTAATAAATTGCCATTTGTCGCAATTCTGCCATTCAACCGAAATGTCGAATCAGGAGTAATTTCTAAGTCGTTTTGAAACAGCGCCGCATAATTTCTCAACGGTGTGCGACTGCGATCTTGCTGAAATTCTAACGCATAAAAGCTGCGATTTCCGCGATAAGCTTCATAATTATTATCATTAGGTGGATTCGCGATCGGGACAGTTGCCGTGTAAACAAAGAAACTTTTACTCAGTTTTTCGCCAGCTTGATACCATCCAGAGTCACCTAGCGGGCGATCGCTATTACTAAAGACATGTTCACATTCTCTCCCTAATGCTTCACTTTGCATTGGTGGCGTTCGTGCTTGCAAAGAATTTCTTGCTTCTTCTGTAGTATTACTACGAAAATAAATGCCATATAGCGTATAGCTATCAAATTTACCGTTACTGTCGGTATCAACCGGAAATTTCCAAGCGGTTGTTAAGGTATTATTGGGATTATTGTTGCGAGAACTATTATCCTGCGCAAGCTTTAACCGAGTTTCGTCACCGAGAGTATAATTGTTGCGGTTCAGGGCGTTTTCGAGTTCAGCATCAGTAGGTGTAACTTGTGGTAAAGTTTGATCGAGCAACAAAGCATCAATTTTTGCTTTAGCGCGATCGAGCGCAGGAGTCGCAGCATTCAGTGCAGCTTCACTTACTCTAAGATTACTTGCAGTCCGCGATCGATCGAAGGATCGTACCAAAATCGCAGTTGTCAGCAGCACAATTACCAACGATACCATTGCCACAGTTGGCAAAACGAATCCTGATGTTGAAGAATTCTGCCGTATCACAATCAGGCTTTGTAGCAGCCATTGTCTTTGCGGTTGCCCATGCTTTAATTGACTTAAAATGGCACTGCTGTATTTACCAGTTGACATAACTGCTTCCTTGCCACAAACTGAAATATTCTACCGCTGAATTTAAAATCAGGTTTGTTGTAAAGGTGATTTGGTGTGCTGAGCTTTACATCGAACAGTATAAATTGGTGCTTGAGAAAATCACAGTTATTGTAGCGTTTAACAAGGAACGACCGTGAGCGCGATCGCATTTATACAAAATCTTTACACAGTATTTTTACTCAATACTACAATCGGCACTAGCACCGGATAGCCTAAACTATCTTTGTGATTAGAGATACATACAACGTACAGTAAAGTTACGAGTACAACTCTTATAGCTATTTTTAATCTACAAACCCAACTCTAGAACAAATTGACGAAGCAACTGCTGTAGAGGTTACACTTTTTGAACTCTTTAGCGAGACAGAGAAAACAATTCCAGAATTAAATGAAATTCGCAACATTAGATAACGAGCCGACATATATTATTCTCGGTTTTCTGTGACTCTGCGGCGCATTTATAAGTCCCAACCTGCGGCTGCTAATGCTACCCTAGATTTACTGACTTTGTTTATTGAGCAAGCGCAAGCTGCTGTTGATGCAATCAACGCAAGCCTTCAAGATATCAAAAATAATTAGAATTTACTATGAATAGTCAACTAAAAGTACCTAACTTAGAGACAAAAGTAAAGTCAGTTTCCAAGTTAACAGTCGTAATGTTGGTGACAGAAAGCTTAAAAGCGAATGCATGTGTAATCGAGTGCTGGTTTTGGAATGTTAACCCTACAGCAGCTAATGCCAAGCAATTTCCTGGTTGGCTCTATCGTTTACCTTTTACTCAAGTTTAAAGCTGTTAGTGGATGTTGCAAAGTTAAGAAGACAGACGTTTTCAAAATTTCAATATTAGTAACGCTAAGCTTTTACCTCCTACCCTCTACCTTTGTTGTATTTGTTAAGACTATAATAGGGGTTTAAAAATCAGTCCAACTTGTCCCATCACCTTTTCAGTAAAAGGTCGCTGTTGCCATTGAGTGTAAGTTAAGCATTCGCTATTAGCTAAGGCATCTTCAAAAAAGTTGTCTATGTTTGCAATCAATTCTGGCTTTTGCGTGGAAATATTTAACTCGTCATTATGAAAGTAACTGCGTGGGTCAAAGTTCGCACTGCCAGTACTTACCCAGCCGCTATCAACAAGTGCTAGCTTAGCGTGCATCATACTCGGTTGGTACTCACAAATTTGGATTCCTGCTGCTAGCAATTCTTCGTAGTTCTCACGCGCCGCATAACGCACAATAGGCTTGTCATTTCTACCACTCATTGTTAGTACGCGCACATCTACTCCATTCTGTTTTGCTTGAATAAGCGCCTGACGAGTATTAGTTTCTGGAAGAAAGTAAGGGCTGCCAATCCAGATACGCTGTTTAGCACCTAAGAAGCTTATCTGAAACAGCAATCTTATTGTAGATTCACTTAAGGTAGAAGTGTCATTAGTTACAAACAGTGGTTCGCCTTCATTCGGCTTGGCGGGAATTGTCCCAGGTCCTAGGTTGAGTTCTCCCCCTGTATATGCCCAGTTTTGAAAAAAGTTACCCTCTAATAAACTCGCTACTTGTCCTTCGTAGCTGACTTCAAATTCTAACCAAGGTGCAGAATCGCCAATATCAGGATCGCCATCCCAATCATCTGAAACTCCTGCACCACCAATCAATACTTGTTGGCTATCGATAATCAAAAGTTTGCGGTGTGTCCGTGAGTTGTATTTTAATGGCGATCGCCAATCAAATTGCCGGAAAAATCGTACTTCTACACCTGCATCGCGTAACCGCTGCCAATATTCATCAGGAAGCGAATCAGTTCCAAAGTCATCAATTAACATTTGAACTTCGACGCCTGCTTGCGCGCGTTCGATTAAAGCCGCAGCAAATTCGTCTGCACGACGACCAGGAGTCATAAAATAGGTTTCAAACCGTATCGAGCGTTGCGCACTTTGGATAGCCGCGTTGCGTGCGGCATAAATATCGTCTACATTCCTCCAGAAGCCCGTCATACGACCATAAGTAGGTAACGCATTGGTTAAACTCACAACCGACAGCGGAAAGCGCGGATCTTCAATGCTGGGACTTGCAGTAATGTTATACTCTGGCTCTGGACGAAATACCCCACGCAGATAAAGAAAGAAAAATACAAGTAAAGTTACTCCCCCAACACCTCCAACCAGCCAGGTGAGTAAATTTTTTTTCGCCATTTTCCCCTTTCTAGCCTTCTTTTTTTCTACTGGTAATGGTGCGAAGCGCACATACCTTGATCTTGATAAGGCTACAGGAGTATAAATGTAATCTAAGTATTACTAAGAAAACACCTACCTTTTGATATAAGGAAGTGACTAACGTTCTAATATTGACGCGAGTGCGAACAAATTTGCTACTAAATAAATACAATCCATCTCTATAGACTTATCAAGGAGCTAGTTTTATCGCTAGCCCCTAAATCTACTCTACTTAGCTCCCATTTCTACTACTGCACTGCGCATAAAGTCAATGCGCTGCTCAAAATCAAGTAGTTTAACCATGTTTGCGAAGTCTTTTGTGTCAGCAGGCAATTCGTAGTCTGATGGTACTTGAATCACTGTACCTTTATCGATGCCTTGTGCTAAACGCAACCACACATCAAGCTTACCGCTCGAACTTAAGGAACTATAAGCACGACTAATATCGCTGTTTGCCCGACTTACAATATCGCGCTGTGCCTGTAGCTGTTCTTCTTGCGATAAAGACTGAATTTGATTAAATAACGCTTCAGCAGTATCTTGAGCAGAAGTTTCGTTTGCTGGTTGAAGTTGATCTTTAATGTCTTTATAACCAAACCACAACAAGCCTAATTGTGTATCAACGTCAAACTGTTGAAATGCTTCTACAGCTTTTTTTGTAGTGTCATCAGTAGTGTAAGTCATTGTACCCTCAGATTCTTCGAAATAATCAACTCAATTGCTTGAGTTATAAAACAGGCTTGATTACAGCCTCTAGAACCCGATTTAATAAATTAAAAAATATAAATTAACCTTTCTAAAGATAGATATCAAAAGCACAACTTACGGCAGAGGCAGTCAAAAAATAATTTAGATAGCAGTTTATTTAACAAGTATTTTTATATACTTCCTGTTAAATAATCATCAGAATTTACTTGTCTTTTTTAAAACTCTTTTAAAGAGGATATTGGCTCGATTAATTTAAACTAAATACAAATAAGATTAAGAATGGCGCTTCAATTTTATTGACTAAAAAATTATAACTTTATCAAAACTATATAAAAGACGACAGAACCACAAGATTATGGCTATTATATGAAAAACTTTTATTTTGCAGTAGCTTAAAACGCAGCAATTATAATGGCAATCTAGGTATTTTAGTTTCAATACGAATTGATTCAGTTTAGTTGCCTTGCTCAATTTTTTCGTTTATAACTTTGCGCAGTAGTTAGCACCAGTATATTAAAAGTCGTATTATTTATTGTTCCGCTTGTGTATATCAAGATTTTGAGGTAATTGATGATAGCGATCAATTATTTGTGGGAATAATAACCTTGTAGAAATACTCAGCTTAGTGCAGAGTTAATTCTACCAGGTAACTCAAAATTCATTATTAGGTTAATCAACTGATCGAAAATGTTAAAAGTAGCGAGCAGTCACAGCAACGATCCTGATTCTCTCGCAGCTGTAAGCGAAGTTTTGGCACAGTGTCAAATAACGCTGGCAGGGCAATCACCACAAGCAGGGCTTTTATTGGAACAGATTCATGCTGTCTTTCCGCAGCTTGAACTGATTGGAGGGACGACAGATGGAGAAATGTCCTCGGTTTTGGAATTTCAGCAAGACTCGCTAACTCTCATCTTTTTTTGTTCAGACGAAATCAAATTTCGCGCAGCCGCAAAGCTTCATCTTGCTCTCTCACTACAGTTGGGTGTCACTGCCCATGAGAGCCTCACGACGAGTACTGTTTCAATTTTACAAGGCTTAGAAGCAGCATTAGGTAGAACTCGGATTTTTGGTGGAGCTACAGACGATTAGTGGCAATATCAACGTACGGATCAATTCTTTAAAACCGAGGTGCATTGATGGTAAACCTGCTTCAGATTTCTACCATTACTATTTGAACAATGCAGTGCCAGATGCTATTTATCCACTTGCGGTTTTTCCGCCTGGTGAAACGCATTTTTTCTTACGGGGTGCTGTTGGTTATGATTCCCAACTGCGCAGTCTTACAGTGTCAGGCGATGTGCCAGAACAAGCAGTCGTACAGATTCCGATGCCTCAGCTGCAGATGTCGTGAGTGCTTCGCATACTGCTTTTACCGAAGCGTTAGCAACTTATCCTGGGAAAACACCAGCCGCCGCGCTGTTTTTCTCGTGCGCTTGGCGACGGCAAGTTTTGGGAACGCTGGCGAAGCAAGAATATCAGGCGATCGCACATTTAGGACACGCTATAGCAAGCTGTGGCTTTTATATCTATGGAGAGGTTGCGCCGCTGCGTGAAAATGGGCAAACCTTTTTTCACAACACAACATTTGTCACTTTACTTATCGGTAGCCAATGACACATTATGTCACGAGAATTCGAGTTTGAGGTTGAACAACTCAATAAGGAAATCCGGATTCTAAAAAAGCAGCTAGAACGTTCGGAAATTGATCGCGCTAAGTTAGAAGCAATGAATCGCACTAAAGAATCGCTTCTCAAACACGTTATTTGCGATCTGCAAGAGTATCAAAACATTTTAGAAAAAAAGAATGCTGATTTAGAACAAGCATTTAATGAATTGACTGCCATGAAAAATAAACTCGTCGAAACTGAGAAAATGGCTGCTTTGGGAAGTTTAGTTGCAGGTGTTGCGCATGAAATCAACACTCCCGTAGGAACGACTATCACACTCGCCTCAACTTTGATGGATGCGACGCGATCGCTAATGGCAACAATCAAAACAGGACAGCTCAAACGTTCAATGTTGAATAATTATCTAGAACTTGCGCAAGAAAGTACAAGCTTGATGCTCAATAACCTGCATCGTGCTGGCGAACTCGTGCAAAGCTTCAAACAAGTTGCAGTCGATCAATCGAGCTTGGAGCAGCGTAGATTTCGTGTTAAGCCTTACCTTGAGGAAATTATAACGAGTTTGTCGCCGCAGTTGAAAAAAGAATCGCATATTGTGACGATGACAGGCGACGATTCACTGACTATCTACAGCTATCCTGGGGCATTAGCCCAAGTTATAACCAATTTGGTTACAAACTCAATGATTCATGGTTATACTCAGCACCAAAGCGGTCATCTGCGCTTTAACGTCATGCAAGATAATCACCAAATCGTAATTCAATATCGCGACGATGGTTGTGGTATTCCTCCAGAAAACTTAGAAAAAATCTTTGAACCTTTTTTTACAACAGCGCGAGAAAAAGGAGGAACCGGATTAGGGTTGCATATTACTTACAACCTCGTAACTCAGAAATTACAGGGTAGGATTGCTGTGCAAAGCGAGGTAGCCAAAGGAACTCAATTTACGATTGAACTTCCTACTTCCGTGATTTCTTGATCGTGCTTTAAATTAAACATAGTTGCTGTTGATGCTGCCTACGAACCCTAAACTGCACAATCAATCGCCTCAGGAGCGAGTGTACTTGAGTGACGATATGATCTGCTTTAGCGACGAAGACCCTGAAGTTACTTCGCTTCAGGATTGGAAAATCATGATTATCGATGATGAACCGGATGTGCATCGCGCAACTCAGCTAGCACTCCAGAATGTCACGTTTGAAAACCGAAAATTAACGTTTCTTTCTGCCTACTCAGCAAAAGAGGGAAAAGAATTACTGGCGATCGCCCACACCGATACCGCGCTGGTTTTGCTTGATATTGTCATGGAGACAAATGATGCTGGGCTAAGAATCGTTCAGCATATTCGCGAAGAACTGAAAAATCGGCAAATTCGCATTATTTTACGCACCGGACACCCTGGCGAAGCTCCTGATGAGTCTGTTATTCTCAATTACGATATTAATGACTATAAGCTCAAGATTGAACTGACGCGTCAAAATCTGCTGACAACCGCGATCGCCGCCTTGCGATCGTACCGCAACATTAACACAATCGAACAGCAACGCCTGAAGCTCGCGCAAACCCTACAACACTTACAGCAGGTTCAATTCCAACTCGAAGAGTATACACATCGCCTCGAAGCCAAGGTTGCTCAACGCACCGCAGCGCTAGAAAACGCTAACCGAGAATTACATCGCCTCGCGATTGTCGATGATTTAACACTTGTGGCAAATCGGCGGCGGTTTGATGAGTATTGGCAGCAACAATGGCAATTTTTGGCGCATCAACAGCAACCAATATCGCTGATCTTGATTGATGTTGATTATTTCAAGCACTACAACGACTATTACGGACATCAAGCTGGTGATGAATGTTTGTGGAAAGTCGCGCAAGCGATCAGTTCGGTGTTAAATCGCCCTACCGATCTCATCGCACGTTATGGAGGTGAAGAATTTGCCGTCATCTTACCCTACACGTCGCTCAACGGCGCAACAAAGGTAGCTGAGGCGATCGCGGCTGAAATTTATAGCTTAAACATCCCTCACCATCAATCAAAAGTCAGCGATCGCGTTACCCTCAGTCTCGGTATTGCTTGCATCGTGCCACAACTTGAACTTTCACCAAAGACGGCGATCGCTTTTGCCGATAAAGCGCTGTATCAAGCAAAATCGCAGGGACGCGATCGCCACTGTGTTTATTGGGATAGTGGGTAGTTGCTGCAACTAACTAGCTTAATACTTGAATTATTGTGTTAGTAACGATCTTCTTCTTCGTACTCTGGTTGCTTGATCTTTTTAGGAATATTGACTGGTTTCGGCTCATCGTCTTCCCACGCATCGCGGGTGATGTCGTCTTCGTACTCAACGTAGTCTGGTTCTCGGTAAGGTTCTGGTTCGACGTAGCGGGGTGGTTCCTCGTATCTTCTCGGTTCTGAATAGCGATCGCTTGGCGTTGCTTCACTCCAGTTATCTTCGTATTCTTCCTCCGCGTACTGAATTGATTCGTACTGCTGTTGGTACCGCTGCTGTTGTCTGGGTGCAGGTTGAAGCGTTTCGTATTCGTAATCGTCTTCGTCCCACGTTTCTTCAACTGGTTGCGTTGCCCGCACTGGTTTGACAGGCGCTTGCAATGGTACGCCTGTTCCGAGTTGATTTTCTGGTTTGGCGGTAGGCGTAAAGTAAGCTTCTTCCTCTTCGCGTTCCCACGGGGCTTTACCAATCCCCAGACGCTCAAGTAAACCTACGGTTAGCTGCATGACGCGTTCTTCAGCGCCTTCAAATACAATAATCCGATTCGGACCACTACTGACAACTTCTTCGATCGAAATTTCGTAGGTACTGATGACTTGATCGGGAATTTGGGGTAAACCCAACGAAGCAATAATGAGTGACGTCAGGATACCTGTTTCCGCGTTGAACTTGAAGTTGCGTACTCTTCCCAAAAGTTCGCCGGTTTCTGTGATGACTTCACAATTAATTAAAGTGCTATAAACGTCAACATCAATATCTTCGATGACATCTTCGTTATCAACTAAGATAACGTCGCCGATTTGATTGACACTATTGAGGTACATATAGCGTGGGACACCGGCAAACGCAATCAGGTTGTCTCGCAAGCCCATGGCTACAACCTCTCGTCGGTCAATATCCACCCATAGCTGATTGATTACACCTAGCCGCTTACCATTATCTTTGGTGATCACTTGGGTGTTCAAGATGTCGGAACGCCTAATAATCTGTTCAGAGGTCATTTTCTTTTGCCGAGTCCTGATCTCGAATCCGGTTAATTAATCAATACTATTATTAACAAATCCTCATGGCGAGGTGTTTGACTGTTGCAATTTTATTCCTAATACTTGAGTATAAGCTCCTCGTGCTTGAGTAACTCCAATTGTTCGTTCGGCAGATTCTATCATTGGTCTACGCAGACTCACAACTATAAACTGTGCCAGCTTCGTTTGTTGTTTTATCATTTTAGCTAATCGTTCCACATTTGCCCCATCGAGAAACATATCGACTTCATCAAAAGCATAAAAAGGCGACGGGCGATAGCGTTGTAGCGCAAAAATAAAGCTTAATGCCGTCAGCGATTTTTCTCCTCCTGACATCGAAGCAAGGCGTTGTACAGGTTTTCCTTTTGGGTGCGCGACAAGATTTAACCCGCTATTGAAGGGATCTTCCGCATCGTCAAGTTGTAAGTAGCCATCACCGTCAGAAAGTGTCGCGAAAATACTTTGGAAGTTTTGATTAACCGCGTCAAAGGCTTCTTTAAAAGCACGTTGGCGTAAGGTAGTAAAGTTTTCTATCCGTAGCAGCAATTCGGTACGTTCAGCTTCTAAAGTGAGCAGTTTTTGACGTAATTCCTCTAGACGCGTCGTTGTCCGTTCGTATTCTTCTAACGCCAGCATATTGACAGGTTCTAACGCCTGTATGCGTTTGGCAAGCGATCGCACTTCGCGTTGCAGTTGTTCTAAATCGACTTTATCAGGCACTTCTGGCAAAGGATTGGGTAAATCCGCGATTTGCGCGTGGATTTGTGCTTGTAATAAAGTTAATTCTTCGCGCCGTGTTTGTTGTGTTTCCTGAAGTTTTTGCTGTTGCCATTCGAGTTGTTGATATTGATTCTGGCGATCGCGTAATTGTGCTTCGGCGCGATCGCGTAGTTGCTTTTCTGAACCTAGTTTTTCTTCAATTTGCTGTAAAGCTTCTTTTGTTTGGGCGATTTGCGTTGCCAGTGTATCAATTTGGTTGCTGATTGCGAATTGCTGATTACTTATCGCAGTGCGTTGCTGTTGATACTCTTGGATGCGTTGCTGAGATTCGGCGATTTTTCCTTGGATGAGTATTGCAGCGTTAGCTAATTCACTTTGGCGTTGTTCTGCTTTGAGTAACGCTTGTAAACGTTCTTGCAGGTGTTGTTCTTGGCTTTTAATCGTTGTTTGAATTTGTTGCCATTGACTGTTTGTTTGCGATTGTTCTAATTCGGTGAGGAGTTGTCGTTTTTGTTGTAATTGTGTTTCTTGTGCAGGAAGTTCGCCGTCTAAAATTTCAAGTTGCGATCGCGCGCTTGTCAGTTGTTCTTCTGTTTGCCGCAGTTGGGCTTCGGTTTGTACAAGTTGTTCGCTCAATCCTTGGATTTCTTTACGTAATTGTTCCGCGTGCAATTGCTGTTCGCGGCGCTGTTGACGCACTTCGGTGAGTTCTTGCAACAAATATTTTGTTTTTGCACTCAGCGATTCGATACCAGATTCACACCGTTTTAATACCAGTGCAATTTCTTGCAAGCGTTTTTGTAGTTGTTTGGCTTCATCTGATTCTGTTGCTTCACTCGTCCCAAAGTGTAAACCAGAACGCTGTTGAATAATACTACCACCCGTCATCGCGCCACTCGTTTCGAGTAGTTCGCCTTCGAGCGTGACAATGCGATATTGACCTAAGTATTTTCTTGCAGACTCTAACGTTTCAAAAATAACGGTGCTACCGAAGACATAACCAAAGACATCCTGATAGCGGCGATCGCACTCGATCAAATTAATCGCATAATCGATAAATCCTTTACTATAACGCAGCGCGGTCGTCGGAGAAAAGCGTAAAGGTTGAATCTTATTCAACGGTAAAAATGTCGCCCTTCCGGCGCGTTTTTGTTTGAGGATTTCAATCGCGGCGGCGGCGACAGCATCATCTTCCACAACTAATTGTCCTAAACGCGCCCCCGCAGCCGTTTCTAGGGCTAGTTGATAGCGGGGTTCGACTTTACCCAACTGCGCGACTAAACCACAAACGCCTTGCAAACCTGATTGCAAAATCACTTTCGTCGCATTTGTCCCTTGCGTTTCTTGAAGTGCTTGGGCTTGCGCTTCTAATTTGTCAAGTTGTCGTTGTTTATCGCGTTGTTCGCCAAGAAGGCGCTTAAATGTGTCTTGTTGAATTTGTAATTCTTGTTCGGCTGCGCTGAGCGATTGTGCTAAACTTTCTGCTTGTGTTGTCAGCGCGATCGCCTGTTGTTCGTTGGCTGCAAGTTGCTGTTGTTTTAGGGCAAGTTCTGGTTCTAGCTTGTCAATAGTTTGCTTTTGCTCGTGTAATTGCCGTTGCAGTTGATTTGTTCGTTCGCGCAGTTGCGCTTGCTGTCTCGATTGCGGTTCAGTTGCTTGCAATAGCGCTTCAATTTCGCGGTTGAGCGTCGTTTGTTGTTGTACCCAGATATCTGCGGCATCGGCGATCGCGCTTGCAGCTTCTCGGCTTTGTTCTAGTTCGCGTTGTGCTGCGTCGCGTTCAACTTGTAAAGTGGCAATAATTTCAGCTTTCGCACTTTGTTCTTGCTTTAGTTCCGCAAGTTTGTTTTCATACTCTTGAATTTCAGCTTGTTTTTGTTGTATACTACATTCTATCTTAAACTCTGTCTGAATATTTTCTTCTTTTTGGCGCTGTAGCTGGCGATACTCAACTTCTTGCGTTGCCAAATGCGATTGCAGTTTTAAAAGTTCTTCTTCCCCCAAAGCTTTAACGCGACAGTTCAATTGCTCAAGATGAGTTGTTGCTTGCTCAATTTCGCGCTCCAGTACAGCGTGTTGTTGCGCGAGTTCTGCCAAAGTACGATCACCCGCTTGAATTTGCGTTGCGAGATGTTCTTGTTGATTTTGCAGTGATCGCCAAACAAGCACGGTTTCCCACTGCGATTTTTGCTGTAATTCGGTACGCAGTTGTTGGTATTTCTCCGCTTTGATGCGATCTTGCGACAAGCGATCGCGTTGCGCTACAAGTTCTTGCTCGACGATTTGACAGCGTTCTTCGCGGTCTTTAACTTGGTCAAGCGTTTCTTTTGCTCGCGCGATTTTGCGGTCAAAGGCGGCGACACCCGCAAGTTCATCAATAATTTCCCGTCGTTCGCGCGCGTTCATCGAAATAATTCCGGTGACATCACCTTGAAGGACGACATTGTAGCCTTCTGGATAAATGCGCAAGCGATTGAGTTGTTCGTGCAGTTCACTCAGAGTACAAGCTTCGCCATTAATGTAATAAGTCGATGTATAAGTTCCCTGCGGAGTCACGCGCAACTTCCGCGTCACACTTAATTCTTCCGGTGTTACTTCACCGCCATCCTCCCTTTCTAATCTTATTTCATTTTCCTGACCTCCGACCTCTGACTCCTGATCTCTCTGTTCTAAACCCTCCAAATCAAACGTCACCGTCACACTCGCTTCAACAGTACGTCCGCGCGTCGCCTGCGTGTGGTTCACTAAATCGGGAAGACGTTCCGCACGCATACCCTTAGAACTCGCAAGCCCTAAGCCGAATAACAACGCATCTAAAATATTTGATTTACCCGAACCATTTGGTCCAGAAACAACAGTAAACCCTGGTAGCAGCGGTATTTGTGTTGTGCCACCAAAAGATTTAAAGTTTGATAATTCCAGGCGCTTGATATGAACCATAGGCGCTGGCTAGCTAGGCGTTGAAGTACAAGTGTATCAGAGTAGCAATGCCGTAGCAGGTTAGCACGGATTCACAAAAAAGAAAATGATTTAGTCCACACTTGTCATATTTGATCAACTCTCCTGTCCACTACATCCTCTTCTAGAAGCGATCGCAACTCTAGCAATTCCCAATTGTTTACGAAAATCTCTCCCAGTCTCTTTTCTCAGCGTTCACGGATACTTTGCTCAACGGGGTTCAGCCCCGCACCTTTCATGTGTCCTCCTCTATGTCTGGAGTGGTTCGTTACCATATAACCATATAAAAAACACACCTCCTAAAAATACCATTAAACCCTTTTGCCAAAAATCAACATACATTGATGCTAGAAACCTTTGTTTAAAAGAAGTTCATCAAGTTTTTAAACTCGAACGCCAACCTCATGGTTCTTTTACTGAGTTATTATCATTAGAACCCTTAACTAACCAAGAACAACAAGAAATCGACAAAATCCGTCAGAATTTTGACAGCTATTATGCAGAAGCAAAAATTTCTGAAGGACAAATAAAATTTTTATTTCTTTCTCCCCTATTATGGCTATCAGGATTTTATCAGCCTAGTATCAAAATCACATTAGAGGAAAACATTGCAGATATTTTAGTTGAAGACGAAGATACTCTGATCAAGGGAAGGATGGATATTTTAGCTGTTAGTAATACAGTACGAAAAATAAGTCCTCCATTTTGGATACTAGTCGTTGAAGCAAAGAATAGTAGTGTTGAAGCGCTAGAAGGTTTACCTCAACTACTAACTTACGCATACAAAAGCTTGGATAATCAAAAATCAGTGTGGGGTTTAACAACAAATGGACTTCGTTATCAATTTATCCATCTTCAGCAAGGTAATCAACCTACATATCAACTTTTACCAGAGTTAAATTTACTCGACGCTGAGTGATCGCTTCAGTTAGTACAAGTATTAAAAGCTATCTGTAAAATTCAGTACACTCCAAAAGCGAGTTAAGCGATAGGTTGACCTATAATCGCCATTTTTAGGATTTTGTGCGAGTTAACGATAATTAACGGCACAGGAGTGCCTGAAAAAGCGAAAATAAAGTTATCGAGGATTTTCGACGCGACAGTCGGAACTAGGAGTTTATTACCAGTGGTATTACAAGTAGAAAAAAGCAATTACGAAGCTAAAACGCAGGAAATCGCCCGACAACTTCTAGCCGCGACACGCGATCGCTCGTTCTTTGCTGGGCTACGCGACCAAATGCGCTGGGATGATAAGCTGCTAGCTTGGGCGATGAGTAATCCTGGATTGCGCGTGCAGTTATTTCGCTTCATCGACTGCTTACCCGCCTTACACACCAAATCCGAAATTGCCGCGCACTTACAAGAGTACCTAGGAGATCCCGCAGTCGAACTCCCAGCCGCACTCAAGGGACTGCTCAACTTTGCTTCGCCCGATTCTATGCCAGGACAAGTTGCGGCGACAACCGTATCCACCGCAGTAGAGGCGCTAGCACATAAGTATATTGCTGGAGAAAATATTAAACAAGTCCTCAAAACGATTGAGCGCCTGCGTAAAGAAAAAATGGCATTCACGATCGATATTCTCGGTGAAGCGGTAATAACTGAAGTTGAGGCGCAGTATTATCTTGATCGCTACTTAGAATTAATGGAACAGCTAGCAGAAGCTGCTCAAAAGTGGTCTACTGTAGCGCAAATCGACCAAGCGGATAATCAACCGATATCAAAAGTTCAAGTTTCCGTCAAACTAACCGCGTTTTACTCGCAGTTCGATCCACTCGATGCGCAAGGTAGTGAAGCAAAAGTCAGTTCGCGCATTCGGATTCTACTGCGTCGGGCGGCGGAATTAGGCGTAGCAGTTCATTTTGATATGGAACAGTACGCGTATAAAGATATTACGCTCGCGATCCTCAAAAATATACTACTCGAAGAGGAGTTTCGCCCTCGGACTGATATTGGTATCACCATACAAGCTTATTTGCGTGACAGCGAACAAGATGTCCGCGATTTAATTACTTGGGTAAAACAACGTGGTTATCCGCTAACGGTACGCTTGGTAAAAGGTGCATATTGGGATCAAGAAACGATTAAAGCAGCGCAAAAAGATTGGGAACAGCCGGTATTCAACGATAAAGCTGCAACGGATGTCAATTTTGAGAATTTAACGCAAATATTACTCGAAAATCACGAATATATATATTCAGCAATCGGCAGTCATAACGTGCGATCGCAAGCTCATGCAATCGCTATAGCGGAAACTTTAAATATCCCCCGCCGTCGCTTTGAAATGCAAGTTCTCTACGGTATGGGAGATAAACTTGCCAAAGCCCTTGTTGATCGCGGCTATCGCGTCAGAGTTTATTGTCCTTACGGTGAATTGCTTCCAGGAATGGCGTATCTAATTCGCCGCTTGCTCGAAAATACCGCGAATAGTTCTTTCCTGCGTCAAAATATGGAAGAACGCCCCGTAGAAGAACTGATCGCCCCTCCAGTAGCCTTTAACCCCACGCCCCACGCCCCACGCCCCACGCCCCACACTTTCCCCAACGCCGCCGATGTGGATTTTTCTAAAATGGCACAAAGAGAGCGATCGCAACAAGCTTTTGCCACAGTACGCCAGCAACTCGGTAAAACTTACCTGCCGTTAATCGATGGCGAGTACGTCAATACTCAAGAAAGCATTGATTCGCTCAATCCTTCTAACCCTAGTGAAATTATCGGTAAAGTAAGTTTACTCTCGGTAGAACAAGCCGAACAAGCGATGCAAGCCGCTAAAACGGCATTTCCAGCGTGGAAACGGACACCGGTAAGCGATCGCGCCAATATCCTGCGCAAAGCTGCGGATTTGATGGAACAACGCCGCGCGGAATTATCGTGCTGGATTGTTTTAGAAGTAGGCAAACCTGTACGCGAAGCCGATGCAGAAGTTTCCGAAGCTATCGACTTTTGCCGTTACTATGCGGTGGAAATGGAACGGCTAGAACAAGGTGTCAACTACGATATCCCTGGAGAGAATAACCGCTATCACTACCAACCACGAGGAATTGCTGTTGTAATTTCGCCCTGGAACTTTCCACTCGCGATCGCAACCGGAATGACGGTAGCAGCTTTAGTTGCAGGAAACTGTACTTTACTCAAACCCGCTGAAACATCTTCTGTCATTGCTGCTAAAATAGCCGAAATTCTCGTCGCCGCAGGCATTCCTAAAGGCGTATTTCAATACGTTCCTGGTCGAGGTTCGCAAGTTGGTGCTTACTTTGTCAATCACCCTGATACGCACATCATCGCGTTTACAGGTTCGCAAGAAGTCGGTTGTCGCATTTATGCAGATGCAGCAATCTTAAAACCTGGACAAAAGCATTTGAAACGTGTAATTGCCGAAATGGGTGGGAAAAACGCGATTATTGTCGATGAAAGCGCCGATTTAGACCAAGCTGTTGCAGGAGTTGTGCAATCTGCGTTTGGTTACAGCGGGCAAAAATGTTCGGCGTGTTCGCGCGTTATTGTGCTTGAACCGATTTATGAAACTTTCATTCAACGCGTCGTTGAAGCAACGCGATCGCTCAATATTGGTGCAGCCGAGTTACCCAGTACGCAAGTAGGTCCTGTAATCGATGCAACAGCCCAAGCACGAATCAAAGAATATATCGCCAAAGGACGCGCAGAAGCGGAAGTCGCGGTAGAACTTTCGGCACCAGAAACAGGATACTTTATTGGTCCTGTTGTCTTTAGTGAAGTTTCACCCACCGCCACAATTGCTCAAGAAGAAATCTTTGGTCCTGTTGTCGCTGTGATTCGCGTCAAAGATTTCGCTGAGGCGATTAGCGTTGCGAACGGTACAAACTACGCTCTGACGGGGGGAATCTACTCGCGGACTCCTTCGCATATTGAAATCGCACAGCAGGAATTTGCAGTCGGTAACTTGTATATCAACCGCACGATTACAGGTGCAATTGTCGCTAGACAACCTTTTGGTGGCTTTAAACTCTCCGGTGTCGGTTCCAAAGCCGGAGGACCTGATTATCTACTGCAATTTCTCGAACCCCGCACGATTACTGAAAATATTCAACGTCAGGGCTTTGCACCAATTGAAGGGGCAGATTAGATGAATAAAAATTCACTATTTTGGGGGAGTTATTGTAATTTATCAATGACTCTGATACAATATTTATAATGGAAATCTATGCAAAAATAAAAATATAATTTATATTCCCATTATGAAAAATATTATACTGAATTAACAGAGCAATGTCGAGCCTACTCTCAAAAACTCGACGTTTTTGTACCCTTAAATTCAGCATAACTAATGAGCATCGTGATAAAAACTGCCGAACTGCAAGAATGGCAGAGTATTCAAGAAATCCGGCGCGTGGTATTTCAGGAAGAACAAGGAGTCGATACGGCATTAGAATTTGATGGTAAAGACGACACTGCCGAGCAATTGATTGCGTATCGGAATGCGCAGCCTGTAGGAACGGCGCGGATTAGATATTTAGATACAAAGACGGCAAAGATCGAAAGATTGGCAGTGTTATCAACCGCAAGAGGGCAAGGCATTGGCAAGCAATTAATGCAAAAAGCCATAGAACGCGCGATCGCCCAGAAAATGCAAGAAGCCGTGATTCATGCACAAGAATACGTCAAAGCATTGTATCAACAACTCGGCTTTGTTCAAGAAGGAGAAACATTTGATGAAGCGGGGATTCCCCATGTCAAAATGAGGAGAAAATTAACAAGCAACGAGTGTGATTAGGCTCAAACACAATTTCTGGCGCGGACTGCTAATACTAGCACTCATTTGGCTAGTGGGGGCGATAAGCGATCGCGTATGGTTTGCATTAGATAATTCGGTTCCTGCTTGGGATCAAGCTGATTACCTGACGGGTTCCTTAAACTACTGGCAAGCGTTACAACAAATGCAAATATTGAGTGGCGAGTGGTGGTCAAGCTTTTGGCAACTTTCTTCTAAAATACCGCCATTAATCTACACCGTTGCCGCGATTATACAGCAAATCTTTGGTCGAGGCATCGAGCAAGCAACACTCGTTAATTTATTATTTAGCGCAATTCTGCTCGCTTCTGTGTATGGACTAGGCATTTTGCTATTCAACGTCGAAGTCGGTTTGTGGGCAGCAGCGCTATGTCAATTATTCCCTAGCTTTTATCGCGCCCGATTAGATTTCTTACTCGATTATCCACTTACGGCTGCGGTTATTTTGAGTTTTTTCTGTCTAACGCTGTGGGTGAAAAGTACGAAACGAGTTAGACAATGGCTATCCGCAGCGGCTTTCGGAATTTGCTTTGGGTTAGCAATTTTAGCGAAACAAACCGCGTTATTTTTCTTATTCACCCCGATACTTTGGGTAGTGATCGCAATGCTGTACAAGCGTCAATGGCAACGCGTATTACAGCTAGGCGGAGGATTGTTGCTATCAGTAATCATATCTCTGCCTTGGTATCGTACCAATTGGCTCACAGTATTAACTAGTGGGAAACGCGCCACAATCGATTCGGCGATTGCCGAAGGCGATCCACCATTAAATACATTGGCGGCTTGGACGTATTATTGGGAAATTCTTCCCTATCAGGTTTCTTGGCTATTACTTTTAGTTCCGATTGTTGGGTTAATTCTATATTGGCAACGTCTGCCAAAATATCGTGCTTCGCTTGCTTGGTTAGCGATATTTTGGCTGGGGGCGTATTTTTTGTGTTCGCTTAATGTTAACAAAGATGAGCGTTACGTTTTGCCTTATTTACCAATTGTTGCTCTCTTTCTGGCTTATGGTTTAACATTCTGGCGCGGACGTTGGGGCAATTATATCTGCTGGGGTAGTGTGAGTTTAGCAGTCATGTTGATGTGGTTCAACATTTTTTCTGTGGGAAGCGTGGGGAGAAGCATTGCACAGATTCTTAGCCCTAAAGCCGCACACTATGCTGTTGTTGGTACTCGTTTACCGCACCAAGAAGTGATCGAGGCGATCATTCAACAAGCCCCACATCTGCGTTCAACGTTGGGTGTATTACCGTCTACTCCAGAGATTAATCAACATAATATAAATTACTACGGCGCGCTACGCGACTTTCAAGTTTATGGACGACAAGTGGGAGTGCGATCGCAGCAAGTTGTACAAGACGCGCGATCACTCGATTGGTTCTTAACGAAAACTGGCGATCAAGGTTCCGTTCCTGAAGCGCAACCCGCAATTTTAGAAATTGTTGAGCGATCGCCTGATTTTGACGCGATCCAAAGCTGGACGTTGCCTGATAATAGTACGCTAAATTTGTATCGCGACCGAACGCCAGAAATAGAAGTTATTGTTGCACCAGGAAAATCAGAGAATGTCATACTATCGCAAGTGACAGTACCGCCACAAATAAAGCCAGGAGTTCCGATTCCTGTTACTTATCAGTGGAATGGCGCGTGGGATGAGTTGCAATCTGGTTTAGTATTACTTGATTGGTACCAAGAAGACGCGAGTTCAAACCGCTGGATACACGATCATGCAATTGGAATGGGAAATCTGCATTCAACTAACATGCAAAACCCTGGTACATTTCAAGTCATCGAACGTATGGCAATGCTACCACCAACAGGTGCTACAGGAACTTACACCTTAAAAGCAACGTACCTCAACCGCAACACAGGTGAAACTTATCCAATTGCATCTCCACCTGTCAGCGTCACTGTTGAAGCCAACACCGAACCTTCTCAAGCACCAGAACTCGATTTACTCACACAGTTTCGCACCTTAGCTGCTAGTTTACCCCAAGGATTACCCGCCCTCGAATTAGTATTTGAGGAAATTGCCCGTATTAATCAATACGATCCGACGCAAGATTATTTGATCCAAACGCAACAAGCTTTAACGTATCGCCTCCAGCAAGAACCGCAAAATCTAGAATTTGCCTATACTCTTGCGTTATCTAGGGTATTGCAGCGACAGGTAAACGAGGCGATCGCCGCCTTAGAAAGGGTAGTGCAGTTAGATGCGCAAAATCCATACGCTTATGCTTATCTAGCATTTGTTCATCTCTACAACTGGAACGCCGCAGCGGCTGAAGTCGCACTCAAAAACGCCCGCCTTCTCGATCCTAACATACCTGAAATTCAAGCACTCAGCGGTGTTGCTGCTTTGCTACAAGGTCAATTCTTTTCAGCATGGAACTATTTTACAAGCTGGCAAAATTCATCAAGTCTCTGATTCACCAATTACCAATTTAATTTAAATAACGCATCAATAGCGATTCTAATTGCGCAATGCCAATCGGCTTACTTAAACACTCTTTAACACCAGCCGCGAGGAAGCAATCGCACGCTTCGATTGTTTCAGTCATAATGACGACAGGAATCGTTTGCAACTGTGGATCTTGTTGAAGGTGCTGTACAAGTGTTATGATGACACAATCTGATAACTGCGAGTCGAGTAAAATCAATCGCGGCTTGAAATCGCGTACTTGGCTCAAAAAGTCCTGTGTTTTCACTTGCTTGACTTCATAACCAATCGCCTTCAGATAACCAAGAATCAAGCTATTATGATTATTATCGCCGATCAGAATTCGCGGTGAATAGTTGAAAAAACTGCTAACCTGTTGATTTTGGTCATTGTTACAATCTTCGGCAGGTAGTGCGTATTGCGGATAATCGGGTAACAAGAGAGTAAAGTCGCTGCCTTTACCCAAGGTCGATTTGACTGTGACATTTCCACCATGCAGACGTGCTAACTTGCGTGTCAAGGCTAAACCTAATCCAGTTCCTTCATATTGACGATTGCAGCGACTATCTAGCTGTTTAAACGGTTGAAATAAAAGCTGTATGTGTTCTGGGGCGATGCCAATTCCGGTATCAGAAACTGTAAATGTGATGCCTTGAGGAACTTTTTGAACTCGCAGCGTGACTTTCCCCGCTGGGGTAAACTTAATCGCATTTGTTAATAAGTTAAGTAACATTTGCTTGACACGTCGTTCATCAGCAAAACAGCAAGTTGCTTGCGGGTCAATTTCACGCATCAGTTGTAAGCCTTTTTTGAGTGCGCGATCGCCTACAATCGATAAGCACGACTCGCATAGTTCATGCACTTGAATCAACGCAAGTGTTAGTTCCTCTTTTCCCGCCTCGACTTTAGAAAGATCGAGAATATCATTAATTAGGGTCAGTAGGTGTTCGCCACTGCCATAGATGCAATTTATATATTCTTTCTGCTTGGCATTCAACGCGCCAAAAATTTCTTGATGCAGAATTTGCGATAAACCAAGAATTGCATTTAAAGGTGTCCGCAATTCATGACTCATTGTTGCTAAAAATTCACTTTTAGCCTTACTAACAAATTCAATCGCTTCTTTGCTTTTGCGTAGTTCAATTTCTCCGCGTTTGCGATCGCTAATGTCGCGCACAATACTAACGACTTCATCTTCGCCACAAACTACTATGCGCGCTTCGTAATCGTGAATTTTGCCGCTAATCGGGAGTTGATACTCAATCAGTTGCATTTCTCTACATGTAAGCGCTTGCTTAATGCTTGACATTATTTTTCTACTCACAGTTTGCGGTAAAAAATCGGTCAATTTCTTCCCCAACAAATCGCTTTCTGGCACATACAAATCAAAATTTCTTGAGCCGTTAAAATCGAGTAGATCGCCATCTTTGCTAATCCGAAACATGACATCTGGTATTGCATCTAAAAGCGCGCGATTCCTAATTTCGCTTTTACTGAGTGCGTCTTCGGTGCGCCTGCGGACAATCGCGCCACCAATGCTTCCTGCTACCGCAATTAAAATAGATTCTTCTGCTTCAGTCCATTGTCGTTGATAGCGACATTCATCAAACCCGATGAAGCCCCAAAATTTTTCTTCAATAAAGATAGGCACAATTAATATAGAAATAATATCTTGCGGTTCAAGAATTTTCTTTTCACTTTCGGGAAAATCTTTCACAAGTCCGCGCACAAGTTTACCCGCAGCTAAAGTCTGATACCAACGCGGAAAGAAATCCATGTAAGCAAGATTTTGTAATTTGGGATTATTGATCTCTGGTGTGACTGTACTATCCGTCCATTCAAAGCGTTGACTCATCAACGGTTCACCCGTATGCGGATGAATATGATTTTCAAAGATATAAACTCGATTGACCTTAACGGCTTCACCTAAAGTAGCAAGCGCCAAACACATCGCCTCAGTAAAATCTTTGGTCGTGAGTAATTGATTTGTCGCTGCTGCTACGCCTTCCAACAAGCGATCGCGCTGTGTAAGGATTGACGAGACTAGCTTGCGTTCTGTAATATCTTTTTTAATTCCAACGTAGCAAATCGGTTGATTCTGGAAATCTCGTACTGTGAAAGCTTTGAGTTCGACATGTAAAAGCTTTCCATCTTTCGTTCGACTGATTACCTCGCGGTAACAATAATCATTTTGAACGAGTTCTTGATAAATTGCCCTAAAGACTTGATCGCCAAAGTGAATTGCTGGCGTTTTGCCAGCCAGTTCAGCATCGGAGTAGCCGAGTAACAGGCGATGCATCAGATTTTGTTCGATGTAATAGCCTTGTAGATCGATAATCGCGATCGCATCATTTGCCTGGGCAACAATTTGGTGGAAAGTGCTAAAAGTATTCGCAGCGAAATGTGTTTTTAAGCTTTGAGCGAGTGTATTGTTAAGCGTCGCGTGCTTATCTACCGAACTACAGCAACATTGTAGCACCGCGTTATGTTGTTTAAACCACTGCCAGCGGGCATAGGCAGATTGTAGTGTTTGCAACAGTCTGCTAGCAGTAACCTGATCTTGGTTGAGGTATTCTTGCACTCCCCTACGAAAGACTTCGCAAATTATTGTTTGATCTTGCGTATTGCCGATGACAACCAGGGGGAGGGCGTAAGCGTGGCGTACTTGGTTAACTAACGTGAACGCGTGAGAATCAAGCGTTGACACAACAAGTACGATAATATCTACTTCTTGAGGCAACGCAAGGCATGAATCGCTTTCTTCGATGACAACAGATAGAAGCTCAATTTCGTTATGATTGAGTTGCTGTAAAAAAGCTCGAATTTGATGCTGATTAGTTGCATCTACGATCAATACAATTTTTAGCGGTTCTGGAGTCATCTACTTCAAAGCTTACATCGACAATCAGAAACCAAAACTAGAAAGTGCAATTCTTCTTATAAACTGCTGTGGTTTTTTTCACGTATTGCAAACGTTGCTCACGATCAGGTTAAAGATATCACTTATGTGAGCAAATAAATGTGCTATGGATCACTAGATATAACCGTAGATTTGACAAAAAAATGATACACAATCACAGCTAGTATAATGCAGAACTTTAGTAGCTTAAAGTAAATAAATTGTCTTGGTGAGATTGCCATTTTTTCGATACTCCAAAAGCTTTCTTATCAAAAAACGCTACTTAAAAGAAGTAATCCTTAAGGCTGATTGATCGAAAAACAGCAACAAATTATATTGAATATATTAATCTTTTCAGTAGCTAAATATTAAATACGATAAAGCAAAAACTTACGTACAGTAATAAGATAATTTAGTCAAGAAAAAGTAATTATTTGTAGTAAAAAGTGGCGGGATAAGAAACTATGAGTGATCAAATACGAATAGTCTCTCTTATACCAAGTGCAACTGAAATTGTAGCTGCACTAGGATTAGGAGATGCAATTGTTGGGCGATCGCACGAATGTGACTATCCTCCAGAAATCAAAGATCGTCCCGTATGCACCGCAGCGCGACTCAATTCAGCAGCGCCGAGTCAAGAAATTCACCAAAACGTCAATAAGATCCTACAGTCAGCGCTGAGCATTTACGAAGTTAAACTAGATGTTTTAGAAGCACTGAAGCCAACGCACATTATTACTCAAGACCAATGCGATGTTTGCGCCGTGAGTCTCGAAGATGTAGAAGCAGCGGTAGCACAACTGACGCAGAGTCAACCGCAGATTATTTCGTTGCAGCCGAATACTTTATCAGATGTTTGGCACGATATTGAACGTGTTGCAAATGCATTAGGAGTGCGATCACGAGAATTACTCGAAGATCTCGAAGCGCGGGTCAAAATTTGCCAGCAGAAAACGACACACCTGTCGATTGAGGAACTCCCCACCGTCGCTTGTATTGAGTGGACAGATCCGCTGATGACTGCGGCGAACTGGATTCCTGAACTTGTGACGCAAGCCGGAGGACAACCCGTTTTAAGTGTCAGTGGTCAATCTTCGCCAATCATTACTTGGGATACGCTGGTTGCGACTAACCCTAAGACGATCATCTTTATGCTGTGTGGTTTTGATTTACAGCGTACCCGCACTGAAGCGATCGCATTAACAAAGCATCCCGAATGGAAAAAACTTCATGCGGTACAGCATCAAAGAGTTTACATCACAGACGGTAACGCTTATTTCAATCGTCCAGGACCCCGCCTCGTTGATTCTCTAGAGATTTTAGCAGAAATTGTGCATCCAGAAATTTTTGATTACGGCTACAAAGGAACTGGCTGGGAACCCTTGTACTAGATGTTTGCTTCCATAGTCAAAGCCGCTGCTAAAGGCGGGCGCACGCATAGATAGATTAATGGACCAAACAGCGGTAGAAGTGCTGCTACCCAGTAGAGTTGCGAATTTTGCAAACCGCGACGTACCATATCATCGCCTAACAACGCAGGAAACAACAAGCACAATAAACAAAAATCTAAACTCATGACGTGAATAAAGCGACTTGTGCGCCACTGATTGATAAAGTCTCCCCAATCGCCATTACTTAAGCCATAGGTAACGATTAAAACGGCGGCGATCGTCAAGGCGATTCCCGTCCAGCGCCAATCTAATAGTTTGAGAAAAGCATTTTTTTGTCCTGGAAACGCTGTACTCGGTTCGCGTAAAGCCAAGTAGGGCAACAGCGCAAATGCACCAACCGCAAACGAAAGCGCCGCAAACGGTGCAGCCGGAATTCTTTGCGTCCGACCATCAAAAAATAGCAGACAACTATAAATCATCGGCCAAACACCCATAATGTAAAATAGCGCAACAATCAACGGGTTAATGCCATCGATTTCGCCGAGAGAAAGATTTTTAATCAGTTCAAACGTATTCGGTTGATTTGGTGGTGCTAAGAAAAAGGCATAAACTGCTAATCCTAGCCAAAGTGCGCCAAAGCCAAGTTTTCTCATCATAGTTAACTAACTTAAAGCTTCAGAGAGATAATCAGCCGCAGCTTCAACAACTGCGATCGCGGTTTCATAATCCATGCGTGTTGGTCCTAACACACCTACACTACCGACAGGAACTTCCCCACGCCGATACGTTGATGAAATCAGCGTACACATCCGAATCGGTTGTAGCGGGTTTTCTGAACCAATGCGGACACTGACGCGATGCTTGCCATATTCTCCTTCGCGTTCCTCAAAAATCAAAGGCCACAGTTGATGTTGTTCTTCTTCAAGTAAATGAATAATCGTTTGTACCTGCTGTAATTCGGCAAATTCAGGTTGACGCAACACCTCAGAAACACCTCGAATCATAATTTGTGTTCCTGCTGGAAGTTTACGGCGGCTTAATTCTCCCAAAAAGCTTTTGAGAACATCACCATAGCGTTGAAATTCGCGGTCTAATTGATTCCAATTTAAATTGGCAATTTCTGAGAGCGATCGCCCGCGCAAATGCGTGTTCAAAAAGTTTGATAATATCTGTAATTCGCGTTCTACAGCTTCTGCGTCAAGCGGCGCATCTTGAGGCGCGGGAAGTTCCATCACTGCTGAATGTGTCTCGTAAGAATCTGTTACAACGATCAGCATTGCTTTTCCTGTTTCTAGCTGCACGAGTTGCAAATGCCGTAGTTGCGTTGTAGTCGTTTGCGGCATTGTAATTAGAGTAATGCAGCCGCTGACCGTAGCGAGAATTTGCGCTGCGCCTTGTAACAACGCTTCGATACTCCAATCTTCCCACTTGAGCCGTTCGTGAAAGACCTGCTCGACTTGCTTTGCTAAAATTTCTGATGGTGATATGAGCTGGTCAACATAAATCCGGTAACCAGAATCTGACGGGACGCGACCAGCAGAGATATGCGGTTGGTAAAGTAGTCCTACTTTTTCCAACACACCCATTGTGTTACGAATTGTTGCTGAGCTAACACCAAGGTTATATTCTTCCACCAATGCTTTGGACCCAACAGGTTCGGCAGTAGCAATGTAGTGGCGCACTGTTGCCCAGAGAATATGCTGTTGCCGAGCATTAAGCTGCACTTGCATAGCTGATTGAAACACGGAGATGTTGAATGAGTTTTTTAAAAAAGTTAGCTTTCAGATAGCAATTTATTAATTTAATTAATATAAGATAACAAATCTCCCTACAAGTGGAAATCCTTAATAAGGTGTATTTCACTTCTTTGGTGCTCAGTACTACTTAGGCAGTGTATGCAGTCGCAGACAGCAGAATCGTACTGATGCTACAATTGCTCGTCAGAATTAATACCTAGTATTACTCAATTCGAACAAAAAATTGTATTCTATCCTACTCAAATCTGCTAATCATATCAATACCGAGGAATCGCCGGATTCACTGCCAATGAATACGCATCAATGCCTCCAGCAATATTTTTCACGTTCGTAAATCCTTGCTGCTGCAACCATTGGCACATCTGAGCCGAACGAATGCCATGATGACACATCACGAGTGTTTCAATATCAGGGTCAAACCGCACAAGTATGGTATCCGCCCAGGAGGCAAATTGACTGAGAGGTAATACCTCAAAACCGGCGATCGCCGCGATCGCCACCTCCTCAGGTTCGCGGACATCGATTAGCTGTAACGCCGATACAGATTCATTATGCAAGCGTTGCTCAAGTGCTTCAACGCTAATTTGCGCGATTGGTTGACGAAATTGGGATGTCATGGGTTATCCTCGACAGCATCACAATTATATTTCTATTATTTTCTAGTCCTTAAGTGGGAAAATTTCCGGTTTTGAGCGTATTAAACTAAGTTTTAGAATTATTACTGGCTTTCTATAGCAGAGGTTGGAAGTCAGGGAGGAAAAAAATGAAGAGCAAGTATGAAAGTCTCATAGAAATTTATATAGACTTTTATCTTCCCTAAACCCTAACTCCTCGCTCCTAGTCCCTTTTAGTAAGTATCGCTTAGTTGCGGTCTGGGGTAAAACATGATCAAGCGACGCTCTTTTTTTTATTTCTTAGCCGTCAGTGTCGTTGTACTGCTGTTGACGGGTATCGGTGGCTGTTATTGGCTAGTACGTGGTAGTCCGCTGACGTTGCTACAAGGTGGAACGCAAGCAACACCTGAAGCAGCAATCTTTGTGCCCAAGCAAGCACCTGTGATGGTCTCTATTTTAGTGAATCCCGACCGTTTAGAGAAGTTGCGACAGGTCGTAGCCCGTCCGAAACAAAGGCGGCGATCGCGCCAAGAAATTGACCAAATTAAAACCACATTACTCGCGAACACAGGCTTAGATTACCGACGCGATATCCAGTCTTGGCTAGGAGATGAAATAACAGTCGCAGTAACAACGAGTGACTACGACCGCGACTCCTACAATGGTCAACAACCAGGGTATCTCATGGCACTGGCGACTAAAGATGTTGAAAAAAGCCGTGAATTTCTACAGCTTGTCTTTTCCAAACAGGCGATCGCGCCTACCGATTTGGAATTTGAAGATTACAAAGGTGTTAATCTCGTCTATCACAAAGCACGCCCGCAGCCGGAACAGATACCAAAACCGCTAACCAAGCGAATACTTTCAGGTGCAGTGCTTGGCGATCGCTTTGTGCTACTTGCCAATCATCCTATGGTCATTAAAGATGCGATTAATAATGTTCAAGCCCCCGATCTGAATCTCACAACATCAAGTCGCTACCAACAAGCGTTAAATCAGTTACCACCTCGGCGGCTGGGTTTGGTGTTTTTGAATCTACCAAGTGTTGTTTCTTGGCAAGGAATCGAATCAACGGCGCAATACGAAAGCCAAATCATTGCGCTAGAAGCAAATCGTAAAGGATTATTAACCGAAACAACTCTCCTTGCTGCATCGACTCCAGAAGTCGCTTCGACACCAGAATTAACCGAACCTGTCGGTGCTTTACAGTACATTCCCGCAACAAGTGGCTTGGCGATCGCGGGGACGGATTTGAGCAACTTAAACAATACCGCACTAAGCCAGCTGTGGACACAAGTTGCGCACATATCAACTTCTGGCTACGATGCAATTTCGCGTTTGATTAACCAACCTTTAGCAAACCTGCAACAGCGCTGGGGTATTGATCTTGCGCAGGATATTTTTAGCTGGGTACAAGGTGAGTACGCATTAGCACTTTTACCTCACACCGATAAATTGACTGCGGATTGGGTTTTTGTAACTGAAAAATCCGCAGCTACCGCCGAAGGAATCTCGCACTTAGATGCGCTGGCGCGACAACGCGGCTATGATATTACAGCACTACCACTCGCCGATCAAAAAATTGCTGCTTGGACGCAGTTAACAACAACTCCGCTGGCGAAAGCAAACGATGCTGAAGATGCCATCACAATCAAAGCAAAAGTTCTGGGCGTACACGGAACAACGGATAAATACGAAATTTTAGCGACTTCGGTAGAAGCTATCGACGCTGCACTCAAAGCGTATCAAAATGGTTCATTACTCAACGATGCGAAATTTCAAGCAAGTATTGAAGCCATTCCACAACCAAATGCAGGTTATGTATACCTTGATTGGATTGCGACTCAAGAACTATTAGAACGTCAGTTACCTGTATTAAAGCTTGTAGAAGTTATCGTCAAACCCTTGTTTGATAATTTGCGATCGCTGACTGTCAGTAGTTACGGTAGTGAGCCAGGATTACTCAAAGGTGGTGTGTTTTTTCGGTTGAATAGTTAAGGTTAGTTAGTTGGTAATTGGTAATAGGTGGTACTAGATTCACGCTCTCAATTACAGTCCATGCACAAAATCAAACAAATGGTGGGCAAGTTGTAATTTACTACATTGCGAAATTTCTACTTGACGTCCGTGGAAATCTAAAAAGATTGCAGCGTTGAAGTTACTGCCAAAGCCAACATCAGCTTTATCAATTGGGTTGGCGACGATCGCATCGAGTTTCTTTTGCGCTAATTTTTGCCGTGCGGGCGTGATAATATCTCCGGTTTGGGCAGCAAAACCAATCAAGCGCTGGTGCAGTTGTTTGCGGCGTCCGAGTTCTGCCACAATATCGGGGACGGGTGCTAGGAGTAACTGTTCAGGAAGCGATCGCTTCGGTAACTTTTCAGAACTATACGCAGCGGGTTTAACATCGGCTACAGCAGCAGACATCACGGTTAAATCCGCATCAGGAAAATTTTCAAGCATTGCTTGCTGCATTTGTTCGGCATTGACAACCGCGATCGCGCGAATTCCTGGCGGGACACTCTCCTCAATCGGTGCGTGAACTAAAGTTACAATCGCCCCGCGATGCAGTGCTGCTTGCGCCAAAGCTAGCCCCATTTTCCCTGTTGAGGGATTACCAATAAACCGCACAGCGTCCAAATACTCGCGCGTCCCCCCTGCGCTAATTAAGACACGTTTACCGAGTAAGTCGCGCTCGCCGCCCGTATGCAGTAACGATTGCACCCCAGTGACAATTTCCGCCGGTTCTGCCATGCGTCCTGCACCGATGCGATCGCACGCGAGTAAACCATAACCAGGCGCTAATCCATGAAACCTTGTATCTGTCAATAGCTGTTGCCAATTGCGTTGCACGGCAACTTGTTGCCACATTTCGGTATTCATAGCTGGTGCTAATAAGACAGGACACTTGGAAGCCAAAACTGTATTTGTCAACAAATTGTCCGCGATCCCGTAGCTCAACTTAGCAAGCGTATTCGCCGTCAGCGGTGCAATCAAAAAAACATCCCCCCACTCACCGAGTTCAATATGCAGTGGACGTTCATGCGGTTGCCAAAAATCTGCATCGGTGTACGCTGGGTGACGCGCAAGCGTCGCAACCGTTAATGGCGTAATAAACTGCTTTGCTGAATCTGTCAGAATCACACGCACCTGCATTCCAGCTTTAAACAGCGTGGAAATCACTTCACAAACCTTGTAAGCTGCGATTCCCCCCCCAATCCCAATTAATACCCGTTGCGGTTGCTCCATAATCGCAATATTGCGAACTTATCCCCAGCAGGAGTTCAAAAGAAGAAAAAGCGGCTCATCCCTCATGCCTCATCATACGGCTCCAAGTCCAACAAATAAATGTACGGTTCGACTAACTCAGGACGCTGAAACGCGATCGCCCGCAACAAATGCCAATCTTGTAACCCGTCAAAGATATTTGTATAGTTATCTTGCTCTAGACGTGCTGCTAAATTTTCAACGTCTGTAGCGGTCATGGTAGCAATATCCTGCTTGGACAAACTCAAAGTGTTCATCATTGCTTATGCCTCCCTAGAGCAATATTGGCGACCCGTAGAAAAATTAAGTAGTCCTGAACAACTTTATTGATCTTACTCAGTTAATCTACTGAGGTATGTATTACATCAATCGGGATCGCTGAAATTTCGCATTAATTAATATTTGCTTTAGCGTGACATCACTTCTAAAACAAAACTACGTATGACTGGCAAGACTTCAGGTCGAATTTCGTGTGCCATATTAAACTCATGATATTGCACGGCAATACCTAAAGAACGTAAACTCTGTTGCGCGGATACAGCTGCTTGTATCGGTACGACTGAATCTTGACGACCATGTACTAACAATACTGGAGGAGAAGTTCTATCAAGTTTCGTGAGTGGATGCATATAGCCACTCAAACTAATCAAACCAGCTAGCGGAAGAGTTAGCCCCACATCCAAAGTCATTGCAGCACCTTGTGAAAAGCCACTCAAAATTGTGCGTGACAATGGAAGACCAATGCTACTTTCTAATGACTGCAACCACGCTATCAGCAGTTGACGACTTTCGGCTAATCCTTGACCTTGATATTCTTGAGCTAAGTTGTACCACATCCTACCGGTAGATACATAAGGATGCGCAAATGGTGCATTTGGAAACAGAAACTGATATTCAGGTAAGTTTAATAGTGGTGATAACGATGCTAGGTCTTGAGAATTTGCTCCCCAACCATGTAACACTACGATGATTCCTTTTGGTGGTTCTCCTGTTGTCGGTGGAACTGAAATAATTTCTAAAGCCATTTGCTCCTTGTATTTAGATCCTACATCATCCTATATAAATTTAAGTTGCTCGGTAAGCTTTTGGTGTCATCCCTGTCAATTGGCGGAATTATTTGCTCAAATGACTGTGACTATTAAAACCACACTGCAATGCGGCGAAAGCTTCATTGATTGTTTGAATATGCGACTGAAGTGAAATTGACTCATTCCAACTCATTGTGCTAAATCCGCAAGTTGGATATCTTGAGCGAGATGGGCGTTGATGTATTCGGAAATTTGCAATTTGCAGTAATTTAATTTGCGATCGCCTAATCCACCTCCGTCATGTGCCACACGCGGTTGCCTCGTCGAATATTCGCGCAGCAAATGCACCGTTAACAGATTCGCCAGCGACTCAACATAAAGTTGCCCTACGCAACCACCGCTTTTGTGGAGTTCAGCACGTAGTAACATCATCAACGTTTGCTCAATTTGTACATCATGGTTGCTGAAATTCTTCAGCAATCAGCGGTTTCCAACCAAGCGCCCGACTAGAAACAATCGGTACGGCATGAATTAATGTTGCCATGAGATTTTTCGCCTTCTGTAATTGCAGCAAGAACAGTTGCGCAAGATCCAAAAATTTATTCCAAAGCTATTAGATTCCCTTAATTTGTGATTGTAATCGATGCAGTTACAAATCGTAACGATGGAGGAATTTAATTATTGGCACCCGACTTATTGTCACTTACTGAGTAGTACCTGCTTATAAGCTTACCCTATATTGGTGAAGAACTTTGGCTGCTTTCTCAGAACGAGAGCCAACGAAGACACTTAACGTATTAATGGCTAACCAAATTCATTGTTTATTTATTGTTCTGAAAGTCAACCCAATGGCTACATCGAAAGTATAAACTACTTGATTTCAACTGAATTCTTCAGTCATCATCTGAATAAAGTATCTTTTGATAATAATTAAGTTTCTTCAAAAGGCAATCATATATAACTTTAACTTAATTTGAAGTGGTTATTCGTACAAAACAAAATTAATTCGCTTAATTTTTACTTCTTTGAAAATCCTACTCAAATAATTTGCAGAAAAACAAAATATTGCTTGTGTTTTGCTAGGACTTAAGATAATATAGTAATTGTATTTTTTTACCTACATAGCGTTGTAGTTGAAGCACCGAGGACAATTGTCCTCGGTGCCGCTTTTCAAAGACTTTCGTAAGGAAGAAAATAATGATTGTAATACATACAGTAGGTTACAGAGTAGAAGGCTGAGGTCGTTTACTCTTTCCCAAAATTAGGAAGCTTCAGCTATAGTCGTCTAATCATCATGATTATTGTTTTTATTTAGGTCTTACTTTGTTTAGTTGGTGTCTTTATTAGTAAAGCTGCAAGTGATAGCATACTAACAACCTTTAAAAGGATTAACGTAAAGTTGCTCTTGCGATTCGAGACCTACTTCCAGCTTACAATCAGATTGTGGATAAGCAACACACAATAAAACATATCCCATTCCTTCATGTGATGCCTTTAAGGCAACCCCTTGTGATTGATTAACTTTTCCTGCAACCAAATGTGCAGCGCAGGTAATACATGCACCATAACGGCAACCTACAGGTAAACGTAATCCTGCGGCTTCAACTGCATCTAAAATGTACTGATTTTCTGCAACTTCAACAACAAAGTGGTTGCGGTTAACAAGTTCAATTCGATAAGTTTTCATAGTACGTAAGGTAAGCAAATAAAGACAACCTGAATTTAGTAATTTAGTGTTGGAGATGGCTAACTATAATCGCAAGCTTATCTGTTCTACAGAGCCTTGCTGATAGTTACAGTTTTTACCCCAAAACTGCTGTGATACATTACGGCTGAAGGCGAACCGTAGCCAGCGATCAACCACTAATTGAATTGCGCTCTCATTTCATAAGTTTTTTTACTCAGTTGTCGTGACCTATCCAATTACCCTATATAGCATTCCAGGGATGCCTAGGACATGATAGAAGCTCAGGATCATTACCTCTTCTAGCTATTAACCCTGACCTCAGACCTCTGATCCCTGACTTCTGCTATAAAATCAGTTAACTTCAAAATAAAACCCTCTGATCGAGAGGGTTTTACCTAATTGGATTACAGTTTTTGGTATGGGGGCAGAGAGACTTGAACTCTCACGACCTTTTACGGTCAACGGATTTTCATTCTCTTGCAGCTTTCGCTACTGCCTGACTAGGCTTTGAGAATTGGACTCTCTCTTTACCCTCGGCTGAACGTTAGGGTAGCTCCCGTCGAGTCTCTGCACCTTCCGAAATGAGGGGTTAGGAGCGAGGATTTAGGGTTTAATAGTTACTTTTCCCTAAGATCTTCATGCTTCATGCTTCCTCTTTCGGCTTGGCTCAGGATTGCCATATCTGTATTAGATTTAGGTTTCCCTGAGTTTGAGAGCATCCACTTGACAAGTTTCTTTGTCAAGGCTCAATTGTTTAAGTCCGTAGCGTCTACCATTCCGCCACGCCCCCTTTTGAGATTTAGGTTGTTGGGTTAACAACCGTCCCGTTTGTCTATTGCACCATTAAATTGCAATCTATGCAACAACTTTAGCAAAAAAAATTGGCGATCGCCTGTAAAGTTCTTTCTACAACCCATCGCAGCAGCTAGAGAGAAAAGCGGTAGAATAGCTAAAAACAAACGATTTACGCGAGTTCAATGGATAGCTTACTAGAGTATCTCAACCAAAACCAACCGATCGCGATTGCGCTGCTGTATCTTGTACTGGCGGGAGCATATTTGCTCATCGTTCCTCTAGCCATAATGTTGTACTTAAAACTGCGTTGGTATAACGCGACATCGTTTGAGCGGGGCTTTATGTATTTCCTTGTGTTCTTTTTCTTTCCAGGGTTATTACTCCTTGCACCGTTTATGAATTTTCGCCCCCAGCGTCGGCAAATTTCTAGTTAAACCATGAATAGAATTACGGTTATTGGTATTGGGCTAGGCGTATTTGTTGCGGGTGGTGTTGTTTATGTCATCTTGCAGGTAGTGGGTGTAGATAGCCTTACAGCGGGCGTGTGGAGCCAAGCTTTGTTAGTCGGTGGTTTAGTGGGATGGTTAGTAACTTATCTCACGAGAGTCATGCGACAAGACATGACGTATCACCAGCAACGACAAAATTACGAAGAAGCATTTTTGCAAAAGCAGTTAGAGGAACTCACACCTGAAGAATTAGCCAAATTACAAGCAGAGATTGAACAAGAAAACCCATCCCGCGATCCATCCTCGAAGGTGTAAAGTATTGGATGTTGTCTTTGGTCGCCGACACTACCGTTGAAAAATGAACTCAATTTCTGATTGCTTCAAACGCTTGCGATCACGCGGTGCTTGTGCTCTAATTCCCTTTGTGACTGCTGGCGATCCAGACTTGGAGACAACCGCTGAAGCTTTGCGGGTTTTAGATGCTGCTGGTGCAGATATGATTGAACTCGGAGTACCGTACTCCGATCCGCTAGCAGATGGACCTGTGATTCAAGCCGCAGCAAGTCGGGCGCTGCAAAAAGGAACGCGCCTCGAACAAATTTTGAAGCTCGTGTGTCAGGTTAGTCCTACACTGCGATCGCCAATTATTTTATTTACGTATTACAACCCGATATTGAATCGGGGAATCAAGACGTTTTTACAACAAATTGTGGATGCTGGGGTCGCCGGTTTAGTTGTCCCTGATTTGCCGCTAGAAGAAGCCGAGAAACTGCTAAAACCCGCGCAAGAGGTGGGGATTGAGGTAATATTATTAGTGGCTCCTACGAGTTCCTCAGAACGTATTGAAGCGATCGCCCGTGCTTCGCAAGGATTTATTTATTTAGTTAGTGTAACGGGCGTTACCGGAATGCGATCGCAAATGGAAGCGCGAGTTCCTGAATTACTCAAACAAATACGCAGGTACACCGACAAGCCCATTGGAGTAGGTTTTGGCATTTCTGCACCCGAACAAGCGCGACAAGTACGTGAATCGGGCGCAGACGCCGTGATTGTTGGAAGTGCGATTGTGAAACGCTTAGCAGATGAAACCCCACAAGTAGGATTGCAAGCAATTGGGGAGTTTTGCCAAAGTTTAAAAGCAGCAATTAGCGATTGACACTACTCATATCCGCATAGCGATCGCCTGCAGCAACTCCTTTGGGGGCAACTTCAGCAATACGTTGGAGTTCAGGTGATGTAAGTGTAATATCAACTGCGGCAACGTTTTCCTCTAGATATTTCTGCCGTTTTGTGCCAGGAATCGGTACAATATCGTTTCCTTGGGCGAGTAACCAAGCAAGTGCTAATTGTCCTGGGGTAACGCCTTTTTCAGCAGCAATTTCCTTGACTCGCTCCACGAGTTGCAGATTTTTATTAAAATTCTCACCTTGGAACCGAGGTAGATTCCGGCGGAAGTCATCAGGCGCAAAATCATCAGGGCTGGTAATTTGTCCTGAAAGAAATCCACGTCCGAGGGGACTATAAGCAACAAACCCGATTTTTAATTCACGGATGGTAGGTAAAATCTCGTCTTCAGGTTCGCGCTGCCACAGCGAGTATTCTGATTGTAAAGCGCTAATGGGGTGCGTAGCTTGAGCACGGCGAATTGTTGCAGGTGCGGCTTCTGAAAGTCCAAGATAGCGAACTTTACCCTGTTGAACTAATTCTGCCATTGCGCCGACAGTTTCTTCGATGGGTACGTTGGGATCGACGCGGTGCTGGTAATACAAATCAATGTAGTCTAATCCTAAACGTTGTAATGATGCATCACACGCTTGATGAACGTATTCAGGACTACCATTAACGCCGCGAAAACTACTATCTTCGCCACGGATAATACCGAACTTGGTTGCAAGAACTACTGAATCGCGGCGATCGCGAATTGCTTTACCAACAAGTTTTTCGTTCGTACCAGAACCGTACATATCCGCAGTATCAAGGAAGGTGACACCAAGATCTAAAGCACGGTGAATTGTAGAAATTGCTTCAGCTTCATCACCCGTACCATAAAATTCCGACATTCCCATGCATCCAAGTCCCTGTTCTGACACAGTGAGTCCTTGAGTTCCAAGATTTCGTGTTTTCATGTTGTCTCTCAGATTTATTGCAATTAATGTGAGTGAGTCTCTGTTTAGCGCCCCCTAAATCTCCCATTTTGGGGATAACATCAAAACTTTCCCTAAAATTGGCAAGCCAGTCTCAAGTGATTAGCTTTTAGCTGAGTAGTTAGGTGAACTAGATTGCTGTGCTTCTAACTCCTGATAGTGTTGAATTTTCCACTGAATCACCTTTAGGTTCTGCTGAAGTTCGGCAATGCGTCTTTGAACCTCAAGTTCATGCGCTTCTAAAATTGCGCGGCGATCGCCGATTGCTTCGGGTTTTTCCCGTAACAAGGTAGCAAACTGCTGCATTTGACGAATTGGCATTCCTGTAGCCCGTAAGCGAGTCAAAAACTCAATTCGAGCAACATCTGCTGCTGAGTAACGGCGATGTCCATTGCTTCCCCTACTAACTGGCTCAAGTAGACCATTACGCTCGTAATAGCGCAGTGTATGCACACTTAAACCCGTTCGCGCTGCAACTTGTCGAATGTCCGTGTCCATGAATATCACCTTAGAACTTAGAGCGCGCTCTAAGTCAAGCCTTTTTCAGAAAAAATTGAAAGCGCAGTAACGCGCAATACCAAAATAACGATGACTTGTAAAATATACAGGTTATGCAAAAATTGCATAGCAGGTTTATAGAGAAAACAGGCTAACTAACAAAGCCCAAAGAAAACCCGTAGTTTAGAGAAAGATTATGGCTGACCGTAGAGTTCATGTAGAAGAGGCAAACCGCAAACAAAGGCTAAAGCAACATCATCGCTTGTTTTTATGGCTTTCTCTTGCAGCAGGCTTGATTTTTTTGCAGGGATATATGATCGCACCACTTATCCCTCGTTTGGCACAAATTTTTCAAGTTCCAGAGCAAGAGATCGGCTTTATTGTCCCAGCATATATGCTTGCTTATGCTCTAGCAGCCCTCTTTTACGGAATTCTTTCAGATCGTTTCGGGCGCTGGCCCGTGATGCGTGCTTCAGTCTGCATCTTCATTATTATTTGTACAGCCATGACTGCAACAGCCCAATCTGCCTCACAGATGGTTCTCTGGCGACTTTTAACTGGACTAGGTGCTAGTGGAGTTATACCACTAACGTTTGCCTTAATTGGAGATTTGTTTCCTTTTCGCGAAAGAGGACAGATGTTGGGTATGGTATTTGCTTATATGGAAGGAGGTATGGCTTTCGGCTCTGCGGGTGGAGCAATTCTTGAACCCTTTATAGGCTGGCAGGTATTATTTATTGGTACATCTGTTGCAGCCGCAATTATTCTCTAGCGCTTGCACCGTTATGAAGCACTGTTTGATACCCCACAAGCTGAGTCGCTACACTCGATTCGTCAGGTTTTCGCAGGCTATCGCAGTGTACTGTCAACTTGGCACGGAAAGCGGACTTACATCTATGTTTTCTTGAATGCGATCTTTCACTCAGGAGTTTACACCTGGCTAGGATGCTTATTGCAGCGCTACAACTTGGGAGAGGCGAGAATCGGGCTAGCCATTTTTGGATACGGCATTCCAGGTTTGATTTTTAGTCCAATGATTGGCAAAGCGGTGGATCGCTAGGGACGTAGATGGCTCATCCCACCAGGACTTGACATAGCTGCGATCGCAGGATTTATTATGATGATCTTCCAGATTCCCTTGACCTTGACGACTACTGCTATTTTGATATTGTCTCTTGGCTATGACCTCACTCAACCTTTATTTGGCAGAAATTAAGGCAGCAGAAGCTTGGGATGAGCAAGAGGAATAGAGCGTGAAGGAATGCAATATCAAGGTCGAATGATACGATGCATATCTAGCGATGGTGGGGCTATTGTTGTTTGGCTAAACATGTCATGAATTTGCCCTCGATGGTGTGTTTGATGGTTAAAAAAATGGGCGACAAGTAAATCAACAGGATCGTTACAGACTCTACCAGAATTATTTGTGTACTGAATTGAGCTACTTAAAAACTCCTCAGTTAAACCAGCAGCAAAGTTTTCGATACGTTCGTCTTCAGCTTGTCGCACTTGCCACAATTCGTCAAAGTCATCGTAGAGAATTGCCTCTAGATTAGTTGATGGCATAGCTTTACCCTCAAACCGCCCTAACCAGGTGCGATCGCCTACCATAATATGATTTAGCGTTCCATGAATACTTTTAAAAAACGCTGGACGAGTTTGTTTGCGTTCATCATCACTCAGTTGAGTGCAAGCTTCGTATAGTTTGCGATTTGCTAATGTGTTGTATTTTGCTAATAATTGAAAATGCTGGGTGAGCATAGATTCTCCTTTAAGACATTGGCAAATTCATTCGCCACTAGACAAACGAAGTCCACCTTCGTGGACTTACAATCTAATTAAAACTCTTACTAAGAGTGTGTGCAGGCAGCACACTTTGTTTATATAGCCCCGACTTTAGTCGTAGGGCATCTACAATTCATATTGGTTCAAAATAAAATTAAAGCTATGGAAGAACTACTGACTCTTAAAGAAATGCTGCTTAAGGATGACATTCCTGCGGCATTAGCGATCGTTAAAGAACTGGAAGAAATGGGTCGTAATGACATTATTAAATCAATTCGGAGTCATGCTGTCATCCTGTTGTTACACCTAATTAAACAACAAGCAGAAAATCGGACAACTCGTTCTTGGAAAGTTTCACTTCGTAATTCTGTACGAGAAATTCAGCGAGAAAACAAGCGTCGTAAGGCAAGAGGTTACTATCTTACGTCAGAGGAGTTACTTGAAACCTTCGAGGAGGCTTATTGAAATGCAATTGATGAAGCTTCATTAGAGGTGGAAGAAGGGCGCTATGAACCGGAAGAACTAGAGCAACGGGTGAATAAAGTAGAAATCTTACATCATGGAGTATGTCAATAGTTTTGTGTCAAAGATCAAAATTAGAGTGAAAGACGATCACCAAATTCAATTGCAACACGATTGAGAACAGGCTTCCAATTTGAAATTGGCATCGTCGACTTTTGAGCAATGTTTTGCATTGCCAGGTAGATAACTTTAAGAGCCGATTCATCGGTGGGAAAAGCTCGATGATTCTTGCTCACTTTTGTGAGGACCATGTTGAGCGATTTGATAGCATTCGTAGTGTAGATGGCACGGCGAATCTCGTCGGGGAAAGCAAAGAAGGGAATGACTCTTGCCCAATAAAAAATTGGCTGAATATTAAAAAAGAAACGTAATCAAGAGGGCTTTGCAATTAATTGAGTACATGTTGAACTATTTGACGGCAGTACAAATTGATGTCGAATATACTGCGTCCGACAAGGCGTGAGAAATTTGATTCACGAGTGTACCGTTGAGAACAAATAACCTTAAGCAGTGCTCAAGCGTTGACTAATCAATGCAATTTCAGTTGCAAACGGACAGTGAGCAGACAGTTGTACTAGAAATCGTCTGACTGAGACACTCACACGAGCGGCAATTTCCTGACTCCTGCTATGATGCAAAAACACCTAAAGCCCCTGATTTATTTCAGAGGCTTTTAGTTAAATAGCAAAGTAAGAGTTGTTAGATACTTGATTTTGCTTTTGACCAAATGCCGTGTTCATCTTGCTCGTATTGTTCGCAAACTGCATCCCAAGCGTGATGTTCGGCTTTTTCTTCGTCACCTGTTTCTGATAACGCTTTGTTGTAATTGGCAATAAATGCGCGCTGCGCGTCTTCCGAAAGGTGCGATCGCACTTCTGGCGACAAGTCTGCTGCACTTTCAATTTGTCCTGTGCGTCTGCGGGGTAAGGCTTTTTCATTAACGTGCGTTTCTTCACCACCCGCGCTTTCAAGCAGTAATTGAATTTCACCTGTTTTGTCGGCGGGGACTTCTACCGCTACCAAAAAGTCACCGGCTTCGATGCGAGTTTGATAGACGGCGGCTTTTTCT
Organism: Chroogloeocystis siderophila 5.2 s.c.1; assembly: GCF_001904655.1. Classification (NCBI taxonomy): domain Bacteria; kingdom Bacillati; phylum Cyanobacteriota; class Cyanophyceae; order Chroococcidiopsidales; family Chroococcidiopsidaceae; genus Chroogloeocystis; species Chroogloeocystis siderophila. The sequence continues at coordinate 200,573 of NZ_MRCC01000008.1, forward strand.
TCTGGCATCCCTAATGTAACTAATGCAGATACTAAACCCGCACCCGCGCTACCTGCGATCGCACCACTCGCAGCACCCAACAAAGCCGCGCCTAATGGTCCGGCGGCGACTAAAGTACCAATAAACGGTACGAATAATACACCTACTCCTGTTAATAAAGCTAACGCTGAGCCGAAGAGCGAGCCAAAAATCGCTCCTTGTTTCAATCCACCAAGGATGACATCTTTTTTAGTAATAAAACCAGCAATTTTAGTTTCCGAGTGGAAGTTTTTTCCGATGACTGAGATATCATCACGCGAAATTCCTCGGTCAAGCAAGCGGCGAATGACACCATCAATTTGTTCGCGGTCTTTAAAAATTGCCGAAACGCTGCGAAACTCAGTAGCATTAGGCTGCGTCACACTTGTATCAGTTGCAGTCATGTTTTTCCCTTGTGTTTTTAACTAATCACGAAGGATACCAGTGACTGTATTCAACATCTTCGTCCATAAGATTGATTCTTCTGCTGTGCCTTGTGCTACATCTATTTAAAATTCTATACAAGAAAGATTAATTACCTCTTTTCTTTTAAAAAGAAATATCGTGCTTGTGAGAGTTAAAGCTAATAAAAGATTATGTATTGGCTGAACACTTCTAATAAACAATATTATCTTTGAAATCGGCTCCAAATTCCAGTGATGACCGATAATAGAATTAATATCCAAAGGATTCCCCCAGGAAGAAATGTTAAAAGTCCCAAGCCTCGTAGAACCCAAACAAGAACTGTGACTCCTGCGAAGATGATAAATAATTGTGTAGCGCGAATGTTACGATGGCGACGAGTTCGACTCACTTTTTCCTCTTAAATATACTTACTTTAAAATTTTTAGTTTTGAGTTGTGAGTTAATTTTATTCACTGTTTGTATCTTTACGCAGCGATCGTGAAAATGAGCTACTGTGCTAGCTTTTACTTGATATCACTGAATTATTCGTATATTTTATAACATTTTCTTTGGTGTCTAAATTGAGAAATGTGTGATTTATTAGAGTTGAAATTTATAGATAAGTCAAATAGCTGTAATTTCTCTGAACCTTTACACTGTCTTTACTATTTCTTTATATTTCTGTAGGTAAATTGGGCAGTATGAGCAACTGCTGTAAACGAGAATCAACTAAGTATAACTACTTAGATTATGTGTTAGGTGTTGAGGAGTAGCTGAAGTCAGATGAATACACTTTCTGTATCCAATTTAGTCGAGTCTTCGTGTTCCTGGAGTCAAGTTCAGCAAACAGCACTTTTGCAAGGTGAAATTTTAGTAAAAACGCGATCGCATTCTGCATGGGGTGGCGCGGTAACGGCTTCGATGTACTTACCATTAAAGCGCGACAGCGTTTGGCAGCAAATTACTGATTATCCCCGCTGGGTACAATACTTTCCTGATGTGATTAAAAGCGAAGTTTTACAGCGTGGCGAAACTAAGCGTTTATATCAAGTTGCGAAAAAAGCCTTCTTTCTTTTTACCGCGCAAGTTGAGGTTTATCTCTACGTCATTGAAGTTCTACAGCAGCGAATTCAGTTTCGTTTAGAGCAAGGGACGTTTAACGATTTTACTGCGGAATTGCAATTACAAGATTGCGGTGTTGGTACAATGTTAACGTATGCAGTACAAGCGACACCTAACCTTCCAATACCGACAGTGTTCATTCAACAAGCAATGCATCTAGAACTACCAGAAAATATGCGGCAAATGCGGCGAATGATCTGTGGTAGATAAAACCAAAGGTGGGTTTTGCCCCACCTTTATCGTTACAGCCCTTCGACTAAAGTCGGGGCTTCCTAAACAAAGTATGCGAAAGCATACTAATGGTAAAATTTTAAACAGTAAGTCCACGGAAGTGGATTTTGTTGTTTTAACCGTGAATTCATTTGCCAAGCTACATTGTGAGTAATTCAACGGGTAAACGCTTGAATGCTAGACGTTCGTTTTCGACATCAACATAGATAGTGTCACCGTCGTTGAATTCACCGCGCAAGATCGACTTAGCAATTTGAGTTTCTAACTCGCGCTGAATCGCCCGTTTTAGCGGTCTTGCACCAAACACAGGATCATAGCCTACTTCAGCTAAAAAGTCAAGGGCTGCATTAGAGAGTTTCAGCGACATCTTACGCTCTGCCAGCCGCTTTTCGAGTCTTTGAACTTGCAGTTGTACAATGTGGCGTAGTTCTTGTTTTTGCAGCGCATGGAAGATGATAATTTCATCAATGCGGTTAAGAAACTCTGGACGGAAACTATTACGCATAGCATCCATCACCCGACTGCGCATCTCTTCATAACGCGAGTCATCGCCAGCAATATCTAAGATATACTGCGAACCTATGTTACTCGTCATGATAATGATCGTGTTCTTGAAGTCTACTGTATGACCTTGCGCATCGGTAACACGTCCATCATCGAGAATTTGCAGCATGACGTTGAACACGTCAGGGTGGGCTTTTTCGATTTCATCGAAGAGAACCACAGCATAAGGACGACGGCGAATTGCTTCGGTTAACTGACCGCCTTCGTCGTAACCTACGTAACCTGGAGGCGCACCGATTAAGCGCGAAACCGCGTGTTTCTCCATGTATTCCGACATATCAATTCGTACCATGGCTTCTTCGGTATCGAATAAATATGCTGCAAGGGCTTTAGCTAGTTCAGTTTTACCAACGCCTGTAGGACCTAGGAAGATAAAACTTGCCGTTGGACGATTGGGATCGGCTAATCCTGCACGCGATCGCGCAATCGCATCAGCAACGGCTGTGACTGCTTCATTTTGTCCAATCACGCGCCGGTGAAGTTCATCTTCTAAATGCAACAGCTTCTCTTTTTCCGATTCCACCAACTTGCTAATTGGAATTCCTGTCCACTTCGAGATAATTTCTGCAATATCCGCTTCGGTGACTTCTTCGCGCAACAGCGATTGACCTGTCGTTTGAGTTTGCGAGAGTTTTGTTTCGGCTTCTTCTAGCTGACGATGTAAGTCTGTTAGCTTACCATACTTTAACTCCGCAGCTTTGTTGAGGTCGTAGTCGCGTTCAGCTTGCTGAATTTCGACGTTAACGCGGTCGATTTCTTCTTTAATTGCCTGAATTTGATTGATGATATCTTTTTCCGATTGCCATTGCGCATTCAGGGCGCGTTGTTGTTCTTTGAGATCCGCAAGTTCTTTTTCGAGTCTTTCTAATCTTTCGCGCGAAGCAGGATCGCTTTCTTTTTGCAGCGATAGTTTCTCCATTTCGAGTTGGAGAATTTTGCGATCAATCTCATCAAGTTCTTCGGGTTTAGAGGTAATTTCCATTTTCAACCGCGCAGCGGCTTCGTCTACCAAGTCAATCGCTTTATCGGGTAGGAAACGATCGCTAATATAACGACTTGATAATGTTGCAGCTGCAACTACCGCACTATCAGAAATTTTTACCCCGTGGTGGACTTCATACCGTTCTTTGAGTCCACGTAGAATTGAAATTGTGTCTTCTACTGAAGGTTGATCGACATAAACTTGTTGGAAACGGCGTTCTAACGCTGCGTCTTTTTCGATGTATTTGCGATATTCATCTAATGTTGTTGCACCGATACACCGTAACTCACCGCGTGCGAGCATTGGTTTAAGCAAGTTTCCTGCGTCCATTGCGCCTTGAGTTGCACCCGCACCGACAACGGTGTGAATCTCATCGATGAAGAGAATAATCTTGCCTTGCGATTCGGTAACTTCTTTGAGGACTGCTTTGAGACGTTCCTCAAATTCACCGCGAAACTTTGCACCCGCGATTAATGCACCCATATCTAAGGCAATGAGTTTACGGTCTTTGAGCGACTGCGGAACATCACCTGCAACAATTCGTTGCGCGAGTCCTTCAGCGATCGCCGTTTTACCGACACCAGGTTCGCCAATTAAGACAGGGTTATTTTTAGTACGGCGGGAAAGAATTTGAATTGTGCGGCGGATTTCATCATCGCGCCCAATCACTGGGTCAAGTTTACCTTGACGCGCGGCTTCGGTGAGGTCGCGCCCGTATTTTTCTAGTGATTCGTATTTACCTTCTGGATTTTGGTCAGTCACTCTCTGACTTCCTCGAACTTGTTTAATGATACCCCTGAGTTTTGCTTCGTCTAACCCGAATTCTTGAAACAGGCTTTTACCGAAGCGATCGTCGTTAGCGTAAGCTAATAATAAATGTTCAATTGAAATATATTCGTCAGCTAATTCTTTACGATAGTTTTCGGCGCGGTCAAGGAGTGTATCTAAGCTACGTCCTAAATATACAGAACTTCCACTACCGGAAACTTTCGGTTGACGTTGAATAAATTGTTCGGCGCGATCGCGGACTTTTTGTACGTTAACTCCAGCTTTAGTTAAGATACTACTTGCTAAGCCATCTTGTTCGAGCAACGCTTTCATGAGGTGTTCGCTTTCGATCTGCTGCTGTTGTGCTGCTTTAACGATATCTGGCGTGTGGGCGATCGCTTCCCAGGCTTTTTCGGTAAACTGATTTGGATTTGTTGGTTGCATATTCTGAATTCCCTCTGAGTGCTGGTGTGATTCAACCACAGAGACGCAGAGAGCACAGAGCGATTAATTATAGAAGTTTGGCTAACTGCTATCCCTACAGGTCATTGTAGAAAGAAGCTAAAGATTGTTGGATCGGTGTTCACGCATTTGGGCGTGGGTATTCCCGTTCAATAAGGTATCCTAGAATTTCTGGATAAAAGGTTTCGACAACTTTTTCCCTACTCCTCATCATAATGGCAAAAAAACTACAGCAGCAAAGTTAGCTAGAGTAGTTGAGATTCCAAGTTAGCAAAGTAATCAACAAGGGGAACCTCGGAATCACTGAAACTTATATAAGACAGAGACATACTTTTCCGAACCCAGATTGTACTTTTTTGCTAGTAGTCTGCCAAGAAAATTATGACAGGTCTAAGGAAGGATACAAGCGTTGAAATTTAACTCTGGCATCTTGAGCAACAAAACGCCAATCAATTTTAGCTTTTTGTTGATTACGTTGTTTTTCCCAAGCTTGAATCTCTGGAAGTAAAGCCTTAATAGCGGGAATACGGCGCTCCAAACATTGACAGGAGAGAACGGAAATTTCAATTTCTACCTGGTTCAACCAGCTACCATGTTTAGGAGTGTAATGGAACTCTAAAGAATCTAAAATTCTTCTAGCTTCTTGGGGTGGGAATGTTTCATACAAAGCCACAGGAGTATGAATATTTAAGTTGTCTAAAACTACCCGAATCTTAGATGCTCTTGGGAAATAAACATCTACTAAATCTTTCATCTGATGAGCAAACTCTTGTTTTGTTCTTGAGCTGGTAACTTCTATGTGTCGCCAGCCATAGTGTGGAGCATAAAAGACAAATAAATTACACGATCCTTCACGGGAGTATTGGTAATCGATTCGCGGTGGTTAGTCTGCTTCACAAGGCAAGGGTTCTATGATATCAGCTATTAATTGATAGGGTCTTTCATCAAAACAAACTACTGGCTCAAAGACGTTAAAAGATTCAGCATAGAGGTAGAGTAAGTCTTCCATTCGATAGATATATTCGGCATTGATTTGTCCAATGCACCATTCTTGTTTCAGCCAAGGTTTGATTTTGTTTTTTTCAGTGTCGTACGTACTGTTTCGTCCGAGATCCTGTCCATTAATTCAAGGCTAACTAATTGAGCGGCTAACAATTGCATTGTCCAACTCTCGCGCCCAGATGGTGGATTGCTACAGGCTGTTGCAATTAAGAAAGCTTCTGCTTGTGGATTCAGTTTTTTCTCTCTTCCTTTACGCGGACGTTCACTTAAAGCTAGTTCTACTCCTTCTTCCACATATCTTTGGCGTGTGCGGTGAACTGTTGATTCTCCTACCATTAACATCGAGGCGATCACTTCATCCTGATAACCTTGGTCTGCCAACAGCAAAATTTGCGCTCGTTTTAACACACGAGCAGAATTTTTACCTTTCTTAGTTAAATCCACTAATTGTTGATGTTCTTCTTGAGTCAGGTTAACAGTATATTTAATTGCCATAATGTGAGAAGTGTTGTTTAGACTATCTTCTTACTTAGAACAATACCTGTCAAAATGACTTTGGTAGACTACTAGAACTCGGCTCGATGGTTACAAGAAACAGCAAAAACTATTGTGGAAATCGATTTGCTTGCTGCTATCTTGTTACAAGTTATAGGACTGTTCCTCTTCCAACTTCAATTGTTCCTTAATTCAGCGATGCTGCAATGTTTACAACAGTCCCATGCTTCTTTCTTGTACGACTCATGAGAAGAATGTAATATGTCTTGTAAATCTCTTTTCACTACATCCAGTCTAGTTAAGCGAATCTACAAACCTTCCATAATACTAACTGCGTTACTGTCAGCTACTTTTATTTCTGCAACTAAGAGTTTCGCCGTATACTACAATGGCAGAGGAGCAACCAGTGGTCAAACAGTAGGATATAGTGGAGCACGTGCGAGGCTTTTAACGCCTAACAAACTTCTAGGTAGCGGTGAATTTGTACGAGGTTACACCGGAGTATTTGATGATAACTCAACGGGTGTTTATATGACTGTTGGTCCGATTCAAGATTGCTTTTCTGGGCGATTTTGTACTTGGCATCCAAGCGCAAATTGGAGAACTTCAACTGGAAGTTCAAGATTTATAGATACCAGTATCAATCTCAGACCTGATAGTCTTTTCAATTAATTCTGGCTCAGGCTCTTGGGCGGCTCAAATAAGGCTAACTAGCGGAATTTATACTATTTATAATAAATTTCTTTCGCTAAGTCGTCCAATGACTACTGTGGCTGCAGGTGGTGAAGCTAATTACACTGGAACCAACGTGGGAAGACTCTCAAGTGCAAGTATAAATGAGTACCGCTTAGGAGGTACTAGCTCTATACGAGGCTACACCTACACTCGGAGAATTAGGAATAATACAAGTGTAACTATTAGCCCAGCTTTAGGTGCTCCGTACTACGAGTGGTTTGTCACAGGTCCCTAATATATTACTTTAAGTTAATTAGCTAAATAAAATCATGAAAAGGCTTTTAGCAATCTTTGCATTACTATCAACAGGTCTTAGTGTAGTAGTAGCTGGCTCACTTTTCTTGGAGCGTGCTTTGACTCAGTCTCAACCCGATCAACCCAACAATTCTTTTTCTCCAGAGCGTCTTGAGAAGATTAAAAGATTCAGTTCTCTGTTTCAGGCACGCTCATTAACGAATGCTTCGCCACAAGAGGTTCAGCAAGCTGCAATAAACTATACTCTTGCCAACTCCTCCGAATTCACTGTCCGAAGTGGAGCAATTAAAACCGTTTTTACCCGTCCGATCACATTTGCTGAGTTTCCTTCTATAGGTCTTGGTGAGGTTAACTTTATTGGTGAAGAACCACCAATGATGCTCGTAGTAGTTAAAGGGGACTTCGACACTACCGACTTTGTGCCTTCTTTCTCTAATGAAAGTCAGCCTACTTTGAAGGAGCGGATTAAAGCTAAGTATATTGCTTATGTCTTTGATCTGCGTGCTGGGAGACCAACTCTCACAACAACAGCATTGACAGGAGGATACTTCCGCAAAGTTCTTAATGACTCAAGCTTGCCGGATGAGCCAAAGCTCATTAAGCCAGAGCCAGGTATGCCAGAAGCGGTGCCAGCACTGTCGAATCCGCCTGCCAAGAAATTACCATATGGTAGCATCATATCAGACAAGTAGTTTCTTGGGATATTGGCGTCAGGTAAGCGATATCATCCTCTCAATTGCAACGTAATAACGTCCAAATGGTTGAATGAAAGCTATTTGGACGTATTTCTAGTACTTAGTTTATAAACGGGTAGTTCTGGCTATCACTATTTAAAACAAATAACCCTATTGCTTTACTACAAGTTCTTGTAACAAAACCCTAACCATTGCTCATGCGTCTATCTTATCTATAGAGAATTATCCTTTCACTTTGTGAAGGACTTGATCTCGGACTTGCGAAAGCTCTATTCCTAAGCTTTTAAGTACTCTAACTGCTACGCTTTCTTTTTCTTGGATGAGAGCTAGCAACAGGTGCTCAGTACTAATGAAGTTGCATCCAAGTTGCAAAGCTTCTTTAGCAGATAGCTCTAGAACACGCATGACTTTTGGTGTAAATTCAAAAATTTCATCGATTGTAACTCCAGGACTAAAGCCAGTAATCTTTTCAACCTCTATCCGAGTTTCGGTAAGGTTTACACCTAGTTGGTTTAATACTTCGGTAGTAGTGCCACTTCCCTGTCCAATCAGGGCTAGGAGTATGTGCTCAGTTCCAATCCAAGTCCGCCCTAAACGGCGTGCCTCTTCCTCAGCTAGCATAATCACCCTACAAGCTTCTTCCGTAAAACGTTCATACATAGCTTATTCACTATCATCTAAAAAACAGAAGTCTTCCTTAACGATATCTGGCGTGTGGGCGATCGCTTCCCAGGCTTTTTCGGTAAACTGATTTGGATTTGTTGGTTGCATATTCTGAATTCCCTCTGAGTACTAGTGTGAGTTCTCAATCACAGAGACGCAGAGAGCACAGAGTGGTAAATTGTAAAAAAGGCTAACTGCTATCCCTACAAGTCATTGTAGAAAGAACTTCAGATCTTGCACCTGATGACTTGAATTTCAAAACCCTGTAATTTTGCTAATGGTTGTAAGCGTTGGACTTCTAGCAGCAGAAGTAGTACAACCAATTGTGGTAGGAAAACCTCAAGTGCTAGTTTTGCTGCCGCTCCCCAATCCGGTAAATCTGGTGAAGCAGTAGACAAGTACGCCCAGTGTGCCAACAAATAAGCAATCAGCGATAGTACTAACCAACGATAAATACCTTTTAAAGTTGCCTGACCAAAACGATGTAACCCAAAACGATGTTTGGCACTCTTGAACCAACCTTCTATCTGCCACCTACGCTTCCCCCACCAAGTAATGGTATGACTCTTAAGTGCCTTGGTAGACAAAACAAATCGTTTTTCTAGCTTGCCATGATCGCGTTTGAGATAGTACCAAGAGATTGTTACGGGAAACTTTAACCCCACTAGTCGCACCTATTGTCCTCGTTTGTGTAATTGTCTCAAGCTGCGCCCATCTTGTAGCTGACGGTCATACCGGACTCCAGCAATGGCAGGAAATTTTAGTTTGCGAATTGCCGTTAAAAACTCGATGCTGCCAAAAGCAGTATCAACGAGAATTAAAACTTGAAAGTGTTTAGTGAGTACTTTGGGTAAGCCGCGCACTAGCTTTAATCCTAATTGTGCAGGTGAAGGTGTGTTTTTGCCGCGGTAGACGCGAAAACTCCAAGGAACACGCCACTGCCCCACGACTAAATACGCTACCACTAAGTGTAATCCGCGCTTGCCATGATACACTCGTACCAGTCCATTGAGTCCGCTAAACTTACCGCGTTTTTCGATTGTGGTGAGAGCGATAATTACCTGTAGTGTCGGTCTGCGCCCTACTCTTGGCTGGGATAAGCTTTGCTGGATGACAATTCGGCGACTTTCCCGAATCAAACCACGAGTTGACCAAGGATAGACGTTGAGAAACCGACTCAAGGCGCTGGCAGATTTCGCTTGACACTGCTGCGGCAGAGGATGCCCCTGCGCTTGTAGAAATAAACCCAATATTGCTTGCAGGCTATCTCGTTGGTAGTGACTCGGCATCAAACCCAGCAGAGTGTAAACTAACCCTTGGGCGTGGGCTCTTGATGGTTGACATCGTTCTTGCGTTTAATCTGTTTCACGCCCTTTTCTCCCATCTTTTGAGACTTGGTGCAAGTTCTGAGAAGAACCCAACTTGTGCTGGGATCGGTGTTTACGCATTTGGGCGTGGGTATTCCCGTTCAATAAGGTATCCTAGAATTTCTGGTTGCAATAGTCTATTTTCTACATGGTGCAGAATCAGAATAAAAGAAAGGTTTCGACTATTTTTTCCTCACCCCTCACCCCTCACCCCTCCTCTAGTGGCTAAAAAGCAGAAGTTTCCTTATTTAGTTGGCTCAAAGTGGACTGCACAGCAAAAAGTCGATGGCTGGCGTCATTTTGTGGTAGTTAATCGCAAAAATGAGGGTAAGTGGCTATTCGCGGAGATGGTTGCAGCGTGTGACCCTAATGTACGATTTTGGCTGAATGCTAAATTACTCAAAGACCGCTCGCAGTGGCAAGCTGGCTGGCAATCCTTAAAAGATCTTGCTGAACTTAACGAACTTGCGACGGGAGAGTATTGAGTAATGACCTACGTAATATTGCGGTTTTGAATTGTTAGTTTTGTAAGTTACAAAATATTACTAGGATATTGACATTTTTAATATATGTCTCTCAGATAGAAGCTTCAGATTGCTTTTATTTGTCGCCTACTGATATTGTATAAAGTAAAACTTAATTTTTCTTAAAAATAGGGTAAGAGTTTATCCTAACAGAGAGGGTGCTGTATCTATGAAGCGATCGCAACGCAAACATCGTGTTTGCACTCACGAAGGAGTACTAAATCGCATTACCAGTCGTATTCGCAAATCTTTAGAATTGCAAGAGATTTTGACAACGACGGTTGAGGAAGTACGTGCGTTTCTCAATACAGAACGAGTTAAAATCTATCGATTTCATCCTGATGGCAGTGGTGAAGTTATTGCAGAATCAATTCATGGTAGGCGGCTTCCTTCGCTACTAGGGCTACATTTCCCTGCGGATGATATACCACCTCAAGCACGCGAGATGTTTGTAAAAACCCGTCAACGTGTCATTGTAGATGTGATAGCCCGATGTCAAATTCACAATTAGCGTCCTTCAAGAGTTACAGAATATGGGCGTTTCGATTGCGATGGATGACTTTGGAACTGGTTACTCGTCGCTGGCGACACTTCGGCGTTTTCCGCTACATACGCTCAAGGTGGCGCGCGAGTTTGTTAACGATATCACAACGGATCAAAAAGATGCAGCGATTATTAAATCAATCGTCGCGCTCGGACATGGGTTGGAGTTAAATGTCATTGCGGAAGGTGTCGAAACCCACGAACAGTTGAAGTTTTTACATGCAGTTAAATGCGACGGAATGCAAGGTTACTTGTTCAGTAAACCTTTAGCTGCGGATGCTGTAGTTCAATTTTGTCAGCAACACTATAATATCTTTGCGCAGAAATTGGAGTTTACAGCAACTCAGTGTCGCGATCTGCAAAACTAAATCGTTTGGTAATCGGTAATTAAGGTTGATTTTTGGCTTTTGACTAAAAATTTATTATTTTTAACTTAAGGCTTGGGCGATCGCCTTTTACTGATATTCGCGCCTGGTTTTCTCAACAGAAGTACGCAGTTTCCTGGTTTAGATAGTCATAACACACTATAGCATTTTGAACCTGTAGCGCCTCCTGGCAATGATTGCACGCTTCAGTGTCACCTTAAACTGTCCGTTTGCTGACACATGCTTTTTTTATGATGCGTCTGATGGCTTCTAATATATGGTAAGAAATACTTAATTTGTATTTTGTAACTCTTTTTATAAAAATCAATACTCAAAATTGATTCAATAAAACTTTTAAAAGCTGAGCAAGCATTATTTGGCATCTTTAGCCATAAGATGTCAAATAATTGTCATTAAGCTGAATTAAATCTATATTTACTCTTAAGACCTCTTTCTTTTGCGTGTAAGTTGGACAATAATGCGATCAAACAAGCTAGTTAAATTTTCTTCTCTAGCTCACAGAATTGACACAACGATAGGAGCCAACTCAACGTGAAACTTGCGGTCTACGGAAAAGGTGGCATCGGTAAATCCACAACAAGCTGTAATATATCGGTCGCGCTGGCTAAACGCGGCAAAAAGGTTTTGCAAATCGGCTGCGATCCGAAGCACGACAGTACTTTTACGCTTACAGGGTTTTTGATTCCCACAATTATCGATACACTTCAGGAAAAAGACTACCATTACGAGGATGTTTGGCCTGAAGATGTGATTTACAAAGGCTACGGTGGTGTAGACTGTGTAGAAGCGGGAGGACCTCCCGCAGGTGCAGGCTGTGGTGGTTATGTCGTTGGTGAAACCGTCAAGCTACTCAAGGAACTCAACGCATTTGATGAGTACGATGTGATTTTATTCGACGTTTTAGGCGACGTGGTTTGTGGTGGATTTGCTGCACCACTCAACTATGCGGATTACTGCATGATTGTTACCGATAATGGCTTTGACGCTTTATTTGCAGCTAACCGAATTGCGGCTTCGGTTCGCGAAAAAGCCCGCACGCACCCCCTGCGTTTAGCTGGTTTGATTGGCAACCGCACAGCAAAGCGCGATTTGATTGATAAATACGTAGAATCAGTACCAATGCCGGTATTGGAAGTTCTACCTTTAATTGAAGATATTCGCGTTTCGCGCGTCAAGGGCAAAACTTTGTTTGAGATGGCAGAATTTGATTCGTCGCTGGAGTATGTTTGTGACTACTACTTAAATATTGCGGATCAGATCTTGGCCCGTCCAGAGGGAGTTGTTCCGAATGATGCACCAGATCGCGAGTTGTTCTCGTTGCTTTCTGACTTCTATCTCAATCCCGTGAAACCACCGGTGACGAGTCAAGAAGAGGAACTAGATTTAATGATGGTTTAAGATTCTGGAGATAGCCCCCTAAATCCACGCCACTTGCTTCAACGGAGGACACCTCCAAGGGCGCAGTGGCTCCCCCGTGGGGGACTTTGGAACTACCTAGTAGAAGCAACTGTGTGCTTGGGATTTTCGTTGTAGGAACTGACGTAGACAGAGGGTGGTGCGGTTGGTAATTTACATTATTTATTAGTGAAGTGGTATCGTAAGCAGCTAACTGTTACTTTCTAGTCGCTATCATCAAGCTAGTTCTCAGGATGAGGAAAAGAGATCATGGCTTTTTTTGAAGATTTGAAAATATCTTTAAGACAAAAGTGGTTACGTTTCTTTCAGGCAAATCGTTCTTGGCTTAACTTGTACATGGATGCGGCGTCTATCGCAACTCCTGATGGTGGCAAACGACCAGCATCTTACCTCATCCTAGGTGTTGTTAATGCGCTAGAACCGCAGATAGCGCAGTTAATGCTGCCGTTTTCTAAGCTGAATCCAGACGTGGATAGCTTAATTGAGGTTTTAGAGTTAAATTTTGACCCTAATTTAGCGCTAGAAAATAACCCAATACCAGTTACCGAACAGCCCGCAGCTGAACCAAGTCAAGAAGTACCTTTGTCGGATGCAGAAATCGCGAAGATGATACCACCGCAAAATGCAGGTGTTACAGAGAGTGTCACAGTTATTCAAACGCTGACACAGTTAAGCGATATGCCATATGAGGAGACGATCAGTCCTTATTATGAAGAATCTAGCCCAGAAGAAATGCCTGAAAGTAATCAGCGTAGTAATGGTGATGTAATTTCGCGTTTATTTCCTAACTTTTAATAATTTGACGACATTGTTAATAGTCAATGGTTAATAGCTGATTGCTAATAGCACATTGTTTTCGCGCGCCGATATTAGAAAAATAAGAGGAGAGTTTATGAGCGTTGCTCAAACTGAAGCTTTAAATTTTGAGTGTGAAACTGGAAATTATCATACTTTTTGTCCGATTAGCTGTGTGGCGTGGTTGTACCAGAAGATCGAAGATAGTTTCTTTTTGGTGATTGGGACAAAAACCTGCGGCTACTTTTTACAAAATGCGATGGGGGTGATGATTTTTGCCGAACCCCGTTATGCGATGGCGGAGTTAGAAGAAGGTGATATTTCAGCGCAGTTGAATGACTATGACGAATTAAAGCGGTTGTGTGAGCAAATTAAGCGCGATCGCAATCCTAGTGTGATTGTCTGGATTGGTACTTGCACCACCGAAATCATCAAAATGGACTTGGAAGGTTTAGCGCCAAAGCTGGAATCTGAAATAGGAATTCCAATTGTGGTAGCGCGGGCGAATGGTTTAGATTATGCGTTTACCCAAGGAGAAGATACAGTACTCGCCGCAATGGCGGTACGCTGTCCAGATAAAGCACCGGAAGCGGAGAAAAGCGATCGCAACGCGATTCAAAAACTACTCAACTTTGGCAAGAAAAAAGAAGACGTTGCGCAAGAAGAAGCTGAGTACGTCAATCATCCACCACTCGTTTTATTTGGTTCGCTTCCCGATCCGGTTGTTACGCAATTAACGTTGGAACTCAAAAAGCAGGGAATAAGAGTTTCTGGGTGGCTACCTGCAAAACGCTATACGGAATTACCTGTTTTAGAAGAAGGTTACTACGTTGCGGGTGTTAATCCCTTTTTGAGTCGAACAGCCACAACACTGATGCGGCGACGCAAGTGTAAACTGATTGGTGCGCCTTTTCCAATTGGTCCTGATGGTAGCCGTGCTTGGATTGAAAAGATTTGCTCAGTATTTGGTGTCACGCCGCAAGGATTAGAAGAACGCGAAGCTCAAATTTGGGCAAGCTTGGAAGACTATCTTCAATTAATTCGTGGCAAGTCGGTGTTCTTTATGGGCGATAATTTGCTGGAAATTTCGCTAGCGCGCTTTTTAATTCGCTGTGGAATGACAGTGCCAGAAATTGGTATTCCTTACATGGATAAGCGCTACCAAGCTGCGGAATTGGCTTTCTTAGAGAAGACTTGCCAAGAAATGGGCGTAGCGTTACCTAGAATTGTCGAAAAGCCAGATAACTACAATCAAATTCAACGCATTAAAGAACTTCATCCTGATTTAGTCATTACTGGGATGGCGCACGCTAATCCTTTAGAAGCACGAGGAATTAATACTAAGTGGTCAGTTGAGTTTACTTTTGCACAAATTCACGGCTTTACTAACGCGCGTGACATTCTAGAATTGGTAACTCGCCCGCTGCGTCGTAATAATAATTTGAAAGATTTGGGTTGGGAGAAGCTTGTGAAGGAAGAAGCGAAGGTTTGACTCGTTAGCGTATTAAGTCCCCTTGCATCCCCCAGGGCTGATTCATTGATAGTTGAAAAGAATTACGAGAGACTCTACCTAAATGCGCTTGTCATTCTTAGCCTCGGTGGCATACACTGGCTGCCGATGAAAAAAACGCCTTATGCTTTATGCCGCAATATTTTGGACAACTACCGATCGATGAACAGCCTTGGGAAACACTCAGCGCAGTACAAAACATCTCTCAAGAACAACATTGTGTCCGCTTTGATTGTGGCGAGTCGTGTTTAACGGTTAATGTCCTCGCACCCAACTTAATTCGCGTGCGGGTTACGCCTACAGGAAAGTTTACACCAAGGCGATCGTGGGCAGTGGCAAAGGAGGATGCGGCATGGCAAGTTCCATCATTTGAGATTCAGGAAACTGATACTACCGTAGAAATTCAAACGGAACAATTGCGCGTCGTTGTCCAACGAGAAAACGGTCAAATCGCTTGCTTTGATACGGCGAATCGTTCTTTTGCTGTTGATGCTGCACCAGGAATCGGTTGGCGCTTGGGAACAACGGCGGCTTGGAAGCAAATTGCGGCTGACGAGCATTTTTACGGGTTTGGCGAACGTACAGGCTTATTAGATAAACGCAGTGAAGTCAAAACGAATTGGACAACAGACGCTTTGGATTACGGCTCATTGACGGACGAAATGTATCAAGCAATTCCGTTTTTTATTGCTTTACGTCCGGAAGTTGGCTATGGCATCTTTTTTAATACAACGTTTTGGAGTCGCTTTGATATTGGTGTTGAACAGTCAGGAATCTGGCGCATGGAAACGCACGCGGGTGAGTTAGATTACTACATTATTTATGGTCCAACACCTGCAAAGATTCTCGATACCTACACGCAGCTAACAGGGCGCATGGCTTTACCACCCAAATGGGCTTTGGGTTATCATCAATGTCGCTGGAGTTACGAATCGGAAACAATCGTCCGCGAACTTGCCCAAGAATTTCGCGATCGCCGCATTCCATGTGATGTGATTCATCTTGATATTGACTATATGCGGGGATATCGCGTGTTTACCTGGAGTCCTAAGCGATTTCCGCATCCAGCGAAGTTAATTCAAGAACTCGCAGAAGCTGGCTTTAAAACTGTGACGATTATTGACCCTGGCGTGAAGTATGAACCAGAAGCAGATTATCACGTCTTCGACCAAGGAGTCGCAGGCAATTATTTTGTACGCAAAGCTGATGGACAGCTATTTCACGGCTATGTATGGCCCGATAAAGCGGTATTTCCTGATTTTATGCGTGCTGATGTGCGCCAGTGGTGGGGAGAATTACACAAAAGTTTAACTGATATTGGCGTTGCAGGAATTTGGAACGATATGAACGAACCTGCAATTAGCGATCGCCCGTTTGGGGATGAAGGTGATAAGATTTGGTTTCCGTTGGATGCACCACAAGGAGACGATCGCGCGACGCACGCGGAGGCGCATAATTTATATGGATTAATGATGGCGCGCTCTTGTGCGGAAGGTTTGGAGAAACTGCGATCAAATGAGCGATCGTTTGTGTTGACGCGATCAGGGTATGCAGGAATTCAGCGGTGGTCGTCGGTGTGGATGGGTGATAATCATTCATTGTGGGATCATCTTGAAATGTCACTACCGATGCTTTGCAATATGGGGCTATCGGGGGTTGCGTTTGTCGGGTGCGATGTCGGTGGATTTGCGAGTAATGCGACAGCAGAATTATTTGCGCGGTGGATGCAGGTAGGAATACTATATCCTTTTATGCGCGGACACTCGGCGCTGACCACCGCACAACACGAACCTTGGTCGTTTGGCGATCGCACTGAAAAGATTTGCCGCGAATATCTTAATCTGCGTTACCAATTATTACCGTACATTTATACACTGTTTTGGGAAGCAGCAACGACAGGCACACCGATATTACGTCCCCTACTGTACGATTTTCCGAACGATCCGCATACATATGCGCTGCACGATCAAGTGTTACTCGGTTCCTCACTCATGGCTGCACCGATTTATCGTCCTGGCGTTGAGCATCGTGCGGTTTACTTACCCGCAGGCACATGGTACGACTGGTGGAGTGGGGAATCTTATACTGGATCAACGCACATCCTCGCGCACGCCCCACTAGAAAAAATGCCGCTTTATGTAAAGGCGGGTGCGATTATTCCGATGCAACCTGTGATGCAGTATGTCGATGAGCGATCGCTCGATCCGCTAACGTTACGTATTTGGCAGGGTGACGGTGAATTTACGTTTTATGAAGACGATGGGCAGACGTTTGCTTATCAAGATAATGGCTATGCAACTACAAATATCAGTGTAAATACTGAAGAAAATCGCGTAGTTGTGAGCATTAATCAGCGTGAGGGAAATTGGTTATTCCCGAAGCGCGAAGTTATTGTTGAGCTTGTGGGAGTTGGCGAACAACGATTTAGTGATGATGGTACAGCACGGCAGTTGGTTTTTAATTTAGCACCTCAGTAGAAATATGCATTAAAAGAACTTTTGATGCGAATTAACAAATTTATTTAAAATTAAGAATTGTACAACAAATCGAGAATGCGCACGAGCGAGCAAATTAAGGCAGAGATCGAGGATAAATTTGGTTTTTTTCCGCCATTCTTTAGTCCAGCACTGCATAACTCTCAAGTGTTGGAAAATTTATGGCAGCAAACCCTTACTGCTTATATCCATAATCCTTTATCTGCGGTCTTTAAGGAAAAGCTGAGTGCTTACCTGTCGCGCTTCTGTACCGTTCCTTACTGTATGGTGTGTCATAGCTGTACTTTACGCCCGTTGGGGATGAAGGCTGAGGAAGTCTTGCAGCTATTGGATACGCCACCACCGAAGGTAGAAGAAATTGAATCGCACTTAAAGCGACTCGCCGCACATACGCAGTTAGATATTTTACCTCCGGCAAATTCAGAACTAGAAGAAAGTTTACTTGTTTGTGCCATATTTATCTTTTTAGAAGGCGAAGCCGCAGAAAACTATCGCGCCCAGTTACGCCAAATTTTGGGAGCAAGTAATTATCAACACTTAGTTGCGTTTGTTGCCTATGTGAAAACTTGTCATGTGTGGATGGAAGCTAATCCTGAGGTTTCGTATGAAGCAGATAAACGCGTCTTGGATAACCTTGGTTATTTAATAGCCGAGGAGCCAAGATTAAGCGAGTTTTTTCGGAATTATGCCACTAAAGTCAAACAAGAACGGCAAACGCGTGCAGAACATCAAGCAATTCTTGCCGAACGCCAACGTAATTTAGAAGTCTTACGAGAAAGTGAAGAGAAATATCGTAAGCTGGTGGAATTAATGCCAGATACACTGTTTGTCCAATGTGAAGGTAAGCTTGTCTTTGCTAACAGTGCAGCAGTAAAGCTACTTGGTGCTGAGAACGTAGAGCAATTAATTGGTCAACCAGTTTTAAATATTATTCACTCAGAAAGTCAACCGATTGCACAAGAACGAATGCAGGATCTTCAGGCGGGGAAGTCTGCGCCATTCATTGAGGAAAAGTTTGTGCGCTTAGATGGTAGTGTCGTCGATGTCGAAGTCGCGGCTTTTCCCTTTACTTACCGTGGGAAACCAGCAGCGCAAGTTGTGGTGCGGGATATTAGTCTGCGCAAGCAAGCGGAAAAAGAACGCGCGGAACTTCTTGCTAGCGAACAAACCGCACGCGCTGAAGCTGAAAGTGCGAATCGCAGCAAGGATGAATTTTTAGCAATAGTCTCGCACGAGTTGCGATCGCCGCTGAATGCAATGCTAGGCTGGGCAAGATTACTGCGGACTCGTCAGTTTGATGCGACTACAATGGAGCGCGCCTTAGAAACGATCGAACGCAACGGTCAGGCACAATTACAATTACTCGAAGATTTACTTGATATGTCGCGGATCATTCGCGGCAAAATTCATCTTAATATTTGTACAGTTGATATTTTATCGGTGATTACGGCTGCAATCGAGACGGTACAACTTGCAGCCGATACAAAATCAATTGAATTAGTTCATGAGATCCCTTCCTTATCTATTTTTGTCACCGGAGATTTTGCGCGGTTGCAACAGGTGATTTGGAATCTATTATCGAACGCGATTAAATTTACGCCGCATGGTGGACGTGTTACTGTGCGAGCACAACAAGTTGGTGCAGTTGTTCAAATCACACTGAGCGATACAGGAAAAGGTATCAGTGCCGATTTCTTACCATTTGTATTTGATCGATTTCGTCAAGCTGATAACATAAGTAGCCGAGGTAATGGCGGCTTAGGTTTGGGACTTGCGATCGTTCGGCAATTAGTCGAACTGCATCAAGGTCATGTTTACGCCGCTAGCCCTGGCGAAGGAAAAGGCGCTACGTTTATCGTTGAATTGCCGCGGTGTATCCAGAATCAAGAATTAGTCAATGACAACATTAATCATAAATCATCTTCGCTGATAGATACGGCAAACCCACTTGCAGGATTGCGCGTTCTTGTTGTTGATGATGAAGCGGATATTCGCGATTATGTGACAACTGTATTAGAAGAATATGGTGCACGTGTGCAAGAAGTTGCTTCAGTAGACGCAGCACTCGATGCGATCAAACAATCACCGCCAGATGTCCTTGTGAGCGATATTGGAATGCCGCAAGAAGACGGCTATAGTCTGATTCAAAAAGTTAGGGCATTAGCACCAGAGTGCGGCAAAAACATACCGGCGATCGCATTAACTGCCTACGCTAGAGACGAAGATCGGCAACGCGCTTTAGCCGCAGGATTTCAACTTCATGCCACAAAACCGATTGAACCAGGACAACTCGTTGCTTCGGTTGCCAAATTAGTTGGCAGAAGTGCTTAATTTGGTCAAAGGATGGAGTTGTGTTTGCCCTGTTGCTTGCGGCACAACGGTTAAATAAGGGTTGAGTACGTCTGTTTCTACCCAACCAGAGTAATGCTTTAGTGTCGTCGTATTTTCAGAAATTGCGAGTAGTTCTAGATCGCCGCGTATAGCGTTAAAATTGCTAGGACGATTTGGTTCTACATTCGTATTAGATGCAATTCCACTAGGACCACCGCCAAATTCATTTTGCGCCACTTCATCCCAGGCGCGGACAAAGCGATCGCCTTGCCAATGCCATTCAGAACCAACCCAATCAATCGCCGGTTTTCCTGGTGGAATCCACTGGGGAAATTGTGCAGGTTTTGCCCCTTCATTTAGCGTCACCGTGAACCCTGGCTGATAGCGAACTTCATAGCGACTTTGACGCGTTTGATAATCGAGGGGATGCGACCACAAAACTTCAATTTCACCTTGAGTATTTGATAGCGTCGCCGCCGGAGTTTTTTCGAGCAAGCCGCGATAAATTGGGACTTCTGAAGGAAGCTTCGCCATCAACGCAAATCGCCAACACGACCAGCGATCGCGATTCTCAGCAGCTTGCCATTGCACTTGACAAACACCGTTTCCTGTGTATACCCACAGCGTGTCGCCTTCGACTTCAAGTTGCGTCGGAATTGCTCCCACAAGCGGGCTATTGTGGACAGTGTAGGCGTTGAGATTCCCTGAACGAGGATTTGCTAAATTTGGGCGATAAGCAACTAGCCCATAGGCTGGAATATTCGGATTTCCTTCTCCACTGATCTTGGTTCCTAGCCATAATATAGGCGCATTTTCATCGCCTGTCACGACGAGATCGGTAATTTGTTGTGAGGCAATTTCCTGGGGCTGAAATAACGTAAATTGATTAGTTTGCGGTTGGTAGCTGACAATTGTAGCCATACCATTGTTCCCTTCGCCTTGCTCAAATGCGATCGCCCACCAAATATGTTGTCCATCAGTTACCGCCGCCGTTATTCGAGGAATACCCAGTTGTGTACCAACACTGGAAAATCCGTTTTGTACAGCAGACACTTGTAAATCTTTGAGGGTATATAGGACTTTTTGCTGCGGTTGCGGACTGTCAGGAGTTATTAATTCAAATACAACTTTGTCGTTTTCTGGTGATACCTCTGGGCGCGATAAGCGATCGCCTTCACTCAAAGAGTAATTTGGTTCTAGTCGTACGCGATATTGATAGGTTCTGCCATCAACTGTAATAGATTTGAATGATGGATTAATGATTTCTTTTACAGCTTCTGAGTACTTTGATGGCGGTTGAAATTCATTCGGTAAAGTCCCTGCTTTCACAGTCCAACTGTTGTTGCTGCGACAAAATACAAAATCATATTTTGTTGTTTGAAAGTTTATTGTATTATTATCTTTAACAATGTTCCGAATCTGATAATTGGAATATTCAAAGTAGCCTGTTTGTGGGTTTGGCTCTACTTGAACCGCTGCTTTAGATTGTGGACAGGAGTTAGTATTATTAGCTGATTGTGAAAGCGACGTACAAGCATTTAATAGCCAGACGACACTTAATAAGGTGACAAATTTCTTCATAGCATTAAATTTCCAAAGCGCTGGCGACTAAAGTCAACGCTAAATGAACAAACTCCACCTGCGTGGACTAGTACGGTTTTAATTTAAGTTATTATCATGAGGTAGCAGAGAAGTGCTTTTTTCAAATTCTCGGTTTGTACAATGAGCCTGACCTCTGACCTCTTTACTTAATACATTGACAAGTTTTTTAGTCGCCTGGCTCCAATTGCAAGCGTTGTAATTCTTGTTGTAAAAATTTGCCCCACTCCGCGGCTAGGGGAATTTCTGTAAAGGGAATACGTACTCGTGTAGATGGTAGGAGAAATTCTAAAACAACGTCGCGACCTTTACGAGGTAAGTTATTGACATCGACAGCTTGGCTATCAACTAATAGTTGAATTAATTGAACGTCTTTTAATGAAAAAGTTTCAAGTTCAACAAGCCCTTTTTGAGTTGGTTTTCCCCAGGTTATATTTGTTCCTTTTTGACCCAAAACTGCATAGATATCGTACTTAGCCCGTTCAAATTGTTCAGCCCACACGCGATAGTTTTCTACTTTTTGATATTCTTTTTTCCCTTGCCACGCTAACCAAATAAAGACAGCTAGCAGTGCTAACCACAAAATTCCGCGTTCCATAATTCAAGTGTTCGTATTTATACTTAATGAGCGTATTGACTCTCACACTGTAACTATCTTGCAACATCAGGGCAAGAGCGCCGATACATACGTTATGTTGATCGTAAAACTAGTGCCGAAGCAAGATATGAAAAAATTACTAGTAGGCTTGGTTTTACTTGGACTATGCTTTGGCTTGTTCAATTTCAAGGGCTTAGCAAGTCAGGGTGAATTTGAGGAAATTGTGCTGGACTTTCGGGAAGATATTCCGATAGCCCAAATTGACAATCAACTCAGGGTGATCGCTCAACAATTTAACCTTGCCCCTCAATTAAATAGTATCTTTTCTAAACCAGATAATGTGTACATTGTCAAGGGAGATCGCGCAACACTCAAAGCACTGCGCAGGTCTTTTGTTGCCAAGTCAACTGAATATATTGAACCGAACTACATTTACAACGCTTTAGAAGTTCCCAACGATCCAGACTATAACAAACAGTGGAATTTACGCTCTATTAAAGTCGAGTCAGCGTGGGATGAAACGAAAGGTAATGGTGTGACGGTTGCGGTCATTGACACGGGTGTTTCTCGAGTTCCCGACTTAAAGCAAACCAAATTTGTGCGCGGGTATGACTTCGTGAACAACCGCGAAACGGCGATAGATGACAGCGGACATGGAACGCACGTCGCGGGGACAATTGCCCAATCGACGAATAACAATTATGGCGTTGCAGGGATTGCTTATGAAGCAAATATTATGCCATTAAAAGTATTGAGTGCTTTTGGCGGTGGAACTGTTGCGGATATTGCCGAAGCGATTAAATTTGCGGCTGACCACAATGCAGATGTCATTAATATGAGTTTGGGTGGTGGTGGTGACAGTCACTTACTCAAAGAGGCGATCGCTTATGCGCATCGTAAAGGTGTCGTCGTTGTCGCGGCTGCGGGTAATGCCAACAAAAATTCAGCTTCGTATCCGGCGCGTTATCCTCACGTGATTGGTGTTGCCGCGCTCGATTCAGCGGGTGAAAAAGCGCCGTATTCTAACTTTGGTGCAGGTGTTGATATTTCTGCGCCTGGTGGTGTGGGTACGGGTGCAGGAGGGATTGTGCAAGAAACAATTAATTCTAAGGGACAAGCAATGTTTGTTTCTTTTCAAGGAACAAGTATGGCAGCCCCTCACGTTGCTGGTGTTGTGGCTTTGATCAAAGCAACTGGCGTCAAAGAACCAGATCAAGTGCGAAGTGTCTTGAAAAAATCCGCGATGCGCGTCAAAAATGATACTTTAAATCATTATGGTGCGGGACAACTTGATGCGGCAGCGGCGGTTAAACTTGCGGTACGCGGACAAATCAGTTTTCGCGATTTCTTCCGGTGGTTGCGTGACAGTGGCTATCTCAATCCGCGCTTTTGGATTGATGGCGGCGCGGTGGCGTTCCTGCCGAAACTAGCGATGGTTTTGGGTTCTTATCTCCTCGCCTGGTTTTTACGCGTATACTTCCCGTTTACTTGGAGTTGGTCATTATTGGGTGGTTTAGTTGCCGGAAGTTCAGGGTTATTCTTCTTACGCGGATTCTACATCTTTGATTTTCCGCAAGTTCCCTTCCGCATTATGGGCAGTTCAATTCCCGAAATGGGGAATATGATCGCGGGTAACAATATTTTAAATCCCTTATTCGCTAGCGTCCTGATTCCGTTTATCTTAGTCGCCCTCCTCTTGAATAAACCCGTTTGGAAGTGGTTTGCGATTGGTACGGCGTTAGGTGTTGCGGCGTGTCTAGGTGTGAATGCCGTTGTCTCACCTGCGGTTTGGGGCATGGGTAGCGGTGCGATCGCCCGTGTATTTCTGTTCATTAATGCTTTAATGTGTTACAGCCTCGCGCTATTAGCCGTCAAAGTGGAGCGATCGACATGAGTACGACTGTTACAGGAACAATTCAACGCAGTGATATGGGTGCTGGGGCGTGGGCGCTAACAGCAGACGACGGCACAACTTATGAAGTTCATAACGCCCCGAAAGAATTGCTGCAACCAGGCAAAAAAGTCAAAGTTACAGGACAGATCCGCGAAGATGTGATGACAATTGCCATGATTGGACCTGTCCTTGAAGTGCGATCGTTTGAACCTGTTAGCGATTAGCAATTAGCACTTTAGCTAAACTGTTGTAGCATCTAACACGGCTTGCAACTTACTTCTAAATTCTCCCTTGGGATGACCGCCTTTGACTTCGCCTAAAATCTTAAATTCGCCTTCGGGGGAATCACAGATAAGATAGGTAGGCCATCCCATTTCTGCTTTGTCGGGATACTGCGTTAACAGAATCTTACGATACTTGCGATACGTCGCAGTGTCCTGCATCTTAACATCAATAAACTGTAATCCTAATTCCTCACTAACTTTTTGATCGTAAAACGACATTTTATGGCAAATTCCGCAATCTTCTGATGAAAATTTAATAACTGCTCGCTCCATTATCATCTATCCTCGTTGATCAGAAATTATTAGTTAAAGACGTCGCACAGAATGCAATTAAGTTGTTTATTGTATACGTCTGAAGTAGCAGATTGCGCACTGCTCAATTCTCCACAATAGGGTATGCAACCGCGTTAAGGAAATAGGTAAGTTAAAAAATAATGCTTATCTACTGCTAAGAGGAGAGTTTTACGTGGTGCAAGCAGTAATTTTAGATGTTGATGGCACACTGGTGCTAAGTAATGATGCTCATGCACAATCGTGGGTTGATGCGTTTACAGAATACGGATATCACATATCATTTGAACAAGTCCGACCGCTCATTGGAATGGGTGGCGATCAAGTCATACCGAGAATGGTCCCAGGGTTGAATAAAGAAGAAGGCGACGGTAAAAAGATTTCTGAACGGCGTAAAGAACTGATTATCGAAAAGTATGGACCCAAGCTAGAAGCTGCTCCAGGAGCGCGAGAATTAGTTCAGCGGATGAAGCAGCAAGGGATAAAGTTGATTATTGCGAGTTCAGCAACAAGTCAAGAGTTAGAAGTGTTACTCAAAGCTGCAAAGGTAGATGACTTGCTTGATGAAGCAACGACATCGAGTGATGCTGAAGCTTCTAAACCAGAACCGGATATTGTCGAAGCTGCTTTAAGGAAGTTAGAGATGCAACCTGATGCTATATTGATGCTGGGAGATACACCCTACGACATTCAAGCAGCAAGTGCAGCTGGTGTGAGCGTGATCGCACTGCGTTGCGGAGGTTTTGAAGACCCGCAACTCGAAGGTGCTAAAGCGATTTACGATCACCCTGCGGATTTGCTTGCGCACTACGATGAGTCGCTTTTGAGTAAACACTAGTCTAGTAGTATTACGGGTAATAGGTCATTCGTCATTGCTAATTATCTACTCTGATGCGTAGTCATCTATTACTGTTGGCTAAGTTTTGATCTGCGCAAGTACTCGCAATGTATTAATACCTATTGCCTTGAATACATAAAAAGTTGCCTAACTTTAATCAATACTTTGTGGAGCAACGCAGTTGTGATCGCTGATTCAACCTTAATCATCGTGCGTAAGAATTCGCATTATCAACAAGACGTGAATTCCTTAAACAGTAGCTAACATAAAAATATTCTCTTGGCAAGCGAAAACGTACTGAAATCTTAAATAAGATTATTGCAGCTAACAAAATAACTTCAGAAGATTTACGCTCAAAATAATTAAACTGTGTAGATATGCTTAATAAAACAATATGAAATAATTATTAAGAGGAAACTATTATTAATTAACAATCATAGGCTGAATAAGTATACACAGCAAATCAGACTTATAAAACAAAACTTAGGAGCAATTCTCAAGCAGACTGTTGATGCATATCTGCACCGAATTGCTGCTAACAAGAATTGTTAGTCGTGCGACTAAAGCTAGTTATATGGCTGTTTATGGTTGGAGAAGAAAGCATTTCCTATGGAGTCGCTATAGTGTAGCGGTGGCGACTGTAGTCATCACGCTACTGGTCAAACTGTTGCTTGCACCAGTCATTGACAATGAAAGTCCCTTCTTATTATTTTTCTTTGCGATCGTTGTTAGTACTTGGTATGGCGGCAGGTCCACAGGAATACTTGCGACAGTTTTAGCGGCTTTATGCGCCGATTATTTTCTCATCCCACCGTTTCATTCTTTCTTAGTTGATACTGTAGGCTTTTGTGTTCGTCTAGGCTTATTCATCTTTGAAGGAACTGCAATAACATATGTCGTTGCTGAATTAAATACTGCCAAACAACAAGCCGAAACGAGAAGGTTAGAAGCTTTACACTACCAAGAGACTTTACAACAAAGCGAAGAACGCTTTCGTTTATTCGTTGAAAGTGTCGGCGAATATGCAATATTTATGCTCGATGCCGATGCTAACATCGTTAGCTGGAATGTGGGAGCAGAAAACTTATTTGGGTATAAAGAAGCAGAAATTTCAGGAAAACATTTTTCTTCCTTATTCACGCTTGACGATATTAGGAGTGGGAAACCACAACAGGAGATCGAACAAGCGATCGCGCAAGGACGTGCGGAAGCGCAAACGTGGCACCTGCGGAGTAACGGTACGTGGTTTTGGGCAAATTGCGTAATTACCGCGTTACGCGATAATAATGGTTGCTTGCGTGGTTTTGCCAAAGTTATTCACGATTTTACCGAACACCATCAAGTAGAAGTGGTTCTGCAAAAAGCTAACGAAGAATTAGAACTCAGAGTCCAAAGCCGCACCTTTGAGTTACAAAACGCTAATGAGCAACTGTGCAGCGAAATTATTGAACGCCAGCAAATTGAAGAAGCTTTATTAGATAGTCAAACTCGACTGCAACTGATTAATAGCATCTCAACTGCGATGATGCTAGGTATGTCGGTAGAACAGATTATTAAACGTACCGTCAGACAAATCAGCGAATGTTTTCCTTCGCTACGCGTCGCTTACTCGATAATTGATCAAAATGGCACCTTGACAGTCATTCATTCGCTAGAACCCGAAGGAATACCATCACTTCAGGGAGTCACGTTTGATTTGCAGACAATGCCAGACTATCTCCAAGCGATACAAATGAATGTGCCGATTGTGGTAGAAGATATCGCGCAGGATCTGCGCTTTTCTACGCAAAATTGTGCTTTGTTTCGTACCTATGGTATTCAAGCGTTTGTTGACGTTCCATTGCAATACTCGAAACAATTAATCGGTTTGTTGTGCTTTGATTCGGCGCAGCCGCGAAAGTGGAGTAATCATGAAATTGGTACGTTGATTGTTATCACGCAGTATCTTTCGATCATCATCAAGAATGCTCAAACGCAACAAGAACGCGATCGCGCCGAACTTGCTTTACAACAAGCGCACGATGAATTAGAACTGAGAGTAAGAAATCGAACGGCACAACTTGCAAAAGCAAACGAAGAGTTAAAAACAGAAATTTACGAGCGCCGACGCGTTGAAGAATCACTACGACAGAGTGAGGAGCGCTTGCGCTTTGCGCTGAGTGCGGCTGATATGGTAGCGTGGGATTGGAACACTTTAACCGATGAAATTAGTTACTCCAACAATGCACATAGCGCGATCAGATTGCCGTCAAAAACAAAAATAAATACGGCGACTGAGTTTTTTAATTTAATCTATTCTGAAGATCGCGATCGCGTGCTGCAAGAACTTCGGTTTCAATGTACTTCAGCGAATAGAAATCTCTACAGCACAGAATTTCGCTTAGTTCATCCTGATGGTTCGATTCACTGGATGGCTAATCAAGGAAAAGTGAGTTATGACATCGCGGGTAAAGTCATCCGCGTTAGTGGAATTCTCCGCGATATTACAAAGCAAAAGCAAATTGCCGACCAAATACAAGCTTCGCTTGTTGAAAAAGAAGTTTTACTCAAAGAAATTCATCACCGTGTCAAAAATAATTTGCAGATCATTTCTAGCCTTCTCAGCCTACAGTCGGGATACATTGAAGATCAACAAACGCTAGAAATTTTAAAAGCGGGTGAAAATCGTATAGCTTCAATGGCACTAATTCACGAACAATTGTATCAATCACAAGACTTAGCAAAGATTGATTTTGCAGATTATATTCAAAATTTAGTAGCTAATTTGTTTAGCTCTTATGATGTTTCTTCCGAACAAATTATTTTACATTCTAATATTGAACGCATTCTTTTGAGTTTAGATCTTGCTATTCCGTGTGGTTTAATTATTAATGAATTGATCTCTAATTCTTTAAAACACGCCTTCCCAAATAATAAAAAAGGTAATATATACATTAAGCTGTCTGCAATAGATGATCGATATCACCTTAGTATTAGAGATGATGGTGTAGGATTACCAAAAAACATAGATCCAAACAATACAGAATCTTTGGGCTTACAAATTGTCGCTGCTTTAACTCAACAATTAGAAGGTAGTTTAGATATTCAGAGTCATAATGGTACAGAGTTTAAAATTAAGTTTTGATCGTCAAAGTTATTAAAGTTCATAAGTAGTCCTAATGAGTAAGGCAAGTATCCTGATTGTAGAAGATGAGCTTCTTGTTGCCAAAGATATACAAAATCGGCTAACTAAGTTTGGATACGCCGTTGTTGGTGTCGTCTCTTCGGGAAAAGACGCAATCAATAAAGCGATAGAAAAAAATCCTGACCTCATTTTAATGGATATTCATTTGAAAGGAGACCTTGACGGAATTGAAGTAGCGCAGGTAATTTATGATGATTTGAATATTCCGATAGTTTACCTAACCGCTAATGCTGATGACAATACATTAGAACGCGCCAAGGCAACAGAGCCGTTTGGTTATATTTTAAAACCTTTTAAAGAGAAAGAATTAAAAACAACAATTGAAATTACACTAACGAAGCATCAAATTGAAAAAAAGCTGCGACAAAGCGAACAGTGGTTAGCCACAGTTCTCAAAAGTATTGGCGATGCTGTGATTACTAGCGATGCTTGCGGAATAGTGACTTTTATGAATCCTGTAGCTGAATCGCTGACAGGTTGGACGCAAGAGGAAGCCTACGGTAGAGATGCAACAGAAATATTTAATATTACGCATAGCATATCTGGTCAAAAAGTAGACAGTCCAATTGTGCAAGCTTTAAAACAAGGAATTACAGTTGGAATCGCCGAAGAAACACTTTTGATTACCAAAAATGGAATAGAAATTCCCATTGATGATAGTGCAGCACCAATCCGCGATGATAAAGGAAATATCACTGGTGCAGTATTAGTATTTCGCGATATTACAGAACGTAAGCAAGCAAAAGAAGCTCGTCAAAAGCAAATCGAACAAGAAAGGCTAGTTGCTCAACTAGAAAAACTTAATCAGCTAAAAGATGATTTTTTAAGTACAGTTTCGCACGAATTACGAACTCCGATCGCTAATATGAAAATGGCAATTCAAATGCTATCTCTTGCACCTAATATAGAAAAAAGCCGGCGGTACTTGGAAATTTTGCAAGCAGAGTGCACGCGGGAAACTGAGCTAATTAATGATTTGCTTGATTTACAACGCCTCGAATTAGCAACTTATCCAACGCTACTTGCTGAAGCAATTCATTTGAGCGATTGGTTGGCAAAAATAATTGAGCCATTTGTGCATCGTAGCGAACAACGTCAACAAATCCTGCAAATGAATATTATTAGCCCTAATTTAATACCATTGGTTTCTGGTCGGGCTAGCATCGAGCGAATTTTAGCAGAACTATTAAATAATGCGTGTAAGTATACTCCAGCAGGTGGGAAGATAATCTTAAGTGTCAGCCAAGATGATGCACGATCGCCCGAAGATGCGGCAAGGAACACAGATTTATCTAGAGTAAAAACGATTTTCAGTGTTAAAAATCAAGCCGAAATTCCTCAAGAGCAATTACCGCGAATCTTTGAAAAATTTTATCGCGTTCCCCAAAGCGATCGCTGGCAACAAGGTGGTACAGGTTTAGGGCTTGCTTTGGTGCAAAAACTTGTTGAACACTTGCAGGGAACGATTGATGTAACCAGCGATCAAGGTTGGACAACATTTACTGTCACGTTGACTAATTTAGTTGGAAATCATGAAATCTTAAGAATAGATTAATTTTTAATTTGTTATGCGTTGTTAATGTTAGGGAAAGTCAATCGATAGGCTAGATATTATAACGTAAGTTGCGGATTTATGACAACTTAGATAGCCAGAGAAACTTTGTTGATAAAAATGCATCTAAGTTAGTTAAGCTCAAATAGTAGAGAGTTGCGTTGAGAAAGTAAATCTGTGGAATAGGTGAAAAAGAATCAGGAACATACAATTAGCAATCTTAATTGGGCGGTAGAAAACATCTGTTCCATCATTAAACAGTCAAAATTTTCCTGTGTTGCGAACTTTTTTCCTTTTTTCGTGCAGTAGGAGCCACTGTGACGCTAGAATTCCACCTCTGCGTAACTGCTGTTGGACATCATCTTTACCGAGTACATACTGAACAAGTACCGCCTACAGTGCCAATTGCCAAGGAAGTTAGAGCGTGGGATGTAGAGAGTTGGTTAAGTTATGCAGCGCAGATTGAAGAAGCTGCTGTATATCTAGGCGATCGCCATAACTTAAATGCAACCTTAGCTATTTTAGGAAAACAACTTTATGCTGCATTGTTTACAGGGAAAATTGCAGGAAGTTGGAACATAGCACAAAATTTAGCTCAGCAAAAACAAGCACTACTGTCATTACATATAGAAATTGCTGCGAGTTGCTTAGTAGATTTACCGTGGGAACTTCTCTATACAGCAGATCGCTTTTTAGTTACCAATCCGCGAATTGCTGTGAAGATTAGCCGGAGACACGCAGCCGAAAATCTAGAACAACTCGATTTGGCTTTCCTCGTCGAGGATATGCAGCAAGAATCGCTTGCGGAAGAATGGAATGATACGTTTCTCGAAATTGATGATAGCGATCCCGCGTATGCCGAAGATTCAGCTGTTGTTGCGAATATATTGAGCCAACTTGCAGCATCGCCGCCGACAACTCCAAACGAAGAACAAGCTTCCATATCTACAGCTTCTACTCAAACTACGCCACCACCGCGCGGCAAATCAGAAAGTGTCTGGAGGACATTTGTCATTGGTAGTTTCATGGTGGCAATCGTTGCGATCGCCAGCGTATGGTGGGAGTATCAGCAACCAAATCAAATTGCTAGTTCTTTAACATCCTCAGCGTGGAATCGGTTAAATAAGCGTAATTGGCAAGCCGCGACTACACAAGAAATAACGGCGATCGCGACAGCCCAGTTGCATCGAAAAGAAGTGATCGCTGCACAACCCCTAGTGGAAGAACTACTCAACCGCAACGCGTTACAAAATGCTGAAACGGCGCTGAAGGTTGTTCCGCCGTCTGCTAATACTGATACAATTTTATTTCTGCGTGGACGCTTGGCATGGCAATCTTCACAAATAGAGCAAGCACGTCGTTATTGGGAAGCTGCGGTCAAACAAAAGCCTGACACAAAATACTACAACGCTTTAGGCTTCGCCTACTATGCACAAGACAACTGGAGTCAAGCTAATGAAGCGTGGTTTGAGGCACTATATTTAGCTAATCAACCGTCAGTTACGCAAGATAACAGCGAACTCCTCACAACCTATGCTGGACTTGCATTAGTATTGCAGCAGTCAGTGCCAAATCGACCGCCTAACGAACAAGCAAAACTCATCAATGAAGCAGTAAAGCTCCGTGAAAAAGTTTTAGCAGAAGATCCTATTAACTTTCAACTACAGCAGTTAGAGAGTCATTGGCTATGGCATCAAAAAGCCATCACCGACTGGCGATCGCTCCTTCTTATAGAAGACAGCAGGGTGAGTCGTTAGTGAGTAGTAAGATGAGCATTGAGGCTAACATTAGCTATTCACTCTTCTGTTTCCTCATCGTAAGTTTTGCCCAAAATTGAAGATAGCGAACGGCGTTTACGAATGTCCATCATTTCTGCGAGTGCGACTTTTTCGACATCGACTTGTTGAGCATCTTCTGGAGGCAAAATTGTAATGACTGGGTCTTCACGACTACCATTACTATCTAAAACCTCTACAACGGTTGGTTCAAAGCTGTGAGGTTCTGCGACTTCGACAACAGGCGGTTTAGGTGTTGGGGATATTTCTGGTTCAATTACAATAGGTGGTTTTACACGAGGAACCGCAGAAGGCTGTTGCGCAAGCAGCATTTGTAGTTGCTGCTTGCGGTTACGCGATCTTCGCTGACGGCGTTGATGCTTTCTTTTTGGCTGTGATGAACCTTTTAATTGTCGGAAAACAACCCAGTAGCCAGCTGCACAGATAACAATTGCACCAACTACCCAGATGACAAGGCGATCGCTACCAGTAATGACCGCATCAGGTACTTGAACAACAAGCGGTGCTGATTCTGGACGATCGACAAAACCAGCAAAAGTTAAACTAAAAATCGAAAGTGTAGCAACTAGTAGTAGAATTAACCACAGCAAAGGCCAAAGCAGCCAAGGTGAACACAGTACGGCAAGTACCGAATTCAATAAGGTAGATGATTTTGCTGATCCTCGGCGTCTGGCACGAGCCAACTGTAAATTACTACGTTGTTGTGATGACTGCTGTGTACTCTGATTGTCGTCCATAGCTAAATCTCAGCGGCATACACCCTGTTTTGTTTTTCATTATCTAATAGATCTGTACATCAGAGGGCGCGCTTTGCAGACCTACAGGTTAGAGGTCAGGTTTTTATAAAGCAAGGATGCTTAAGGTGCAGGGAAGAGATTTGTTGCACAGGACTTACGCTTACCACTCTTATTAATTACTAGGCCATAATCTCTAACGATGTCTTTCTAATGCCAATTGAATGAGGTGATCGACTAATTCTGTGAAGGGAACGCCACTTTTTTCCCACATTTGCGGATACATACTTGTTGCTGTAAAGCCTGGTAATGTATTGATTTCGTTAATCAGAATTTCTCCTGTGGCTTCAACGTAGAAGAAATCGACTCGTGCTAAACCCGCCGCGTCAACAGCCGCAAAAGCTTGCAACGACATCTCTTGAATCGCCGCAGCGACTGATTCTGGTACAGATGCAGGAATTGACAACGCTGCTCGACCCGCAGTATACTTTGTTTCATAGTCGTAGAAATCGCTCTCAAAGGTAATTTCTCCGACGACCGAAGCTTTGGGGTTATCGTTGCCCAAAACCGCACACTCTAGTTCGCGAGCAACAACGCCTGCTTCAACAATTAACCGCCGATCGTAGCTAGCGGCATTATCAAGCGCTGCTTCTAATTCACTGCGCGAACGCACCTTGGCAATACCGACCGAAGACCCTAAATTCGCGGGTTTCACAAAGCATGGATAACCAAGCGTTGCTTCGATCTGGTCGCATAATTTAGGAAACACGCAAGGATTTGACCACACTTGCGCGCGGTTAATTGCCATGTATTTGACTTGCGGTAATCCAGCTTGGGCAAATGCCATTTTCATCGCGATTTTATCCATGCCCATTGCGGAACCTAATACCCCAGAACCTACGTAGGGTACCTGCATTAATTGCAACAAACCTTGGACTGTACCGTCTTCACCATTTGGACCGTGCAGTATCGGAAACCAGACATCGACATCGGCAACTTGCGACGGCGACGAAGCTGAGGAAACGGGTAGACAGAAAGAGGTGGGAATTGGTAGCGATGTTGAGTTGTCACTCGGTAGCTGCGCATTTGATTCATCAAGTTGGAGGGGAGTACCAGACGCGAGAACTTGTTGCGCGATGTCTCCAGGAAGCCAGCGCCCATCCTTTTGAATATAAAACGGCAAAAGTTCGTATTTTTGTTGATTTGAACCTGATAGGAGTGCTTGTGCGATCGCGCGTGCGGAACTAATTGAAACTTCATGTTCTCCCGAACGACCGCCAAACAGCAATCCTACTCGCAATTTATTCATCGGCTAATTCCCTTTTAGGCGCTCCTCATTGGGCAATAGCGTACCATAGGGAAGGCTCAAGATGTCATGCGATTGCGATAGACGCTAAATTCAGCTTCTAGTCCAGGTAAATGTACAGGCTCGCACGATAAGGATTCTAGTTCATCAGCAAATTCGCGTAATCGTTGAATATTCGTTTGTAGCCGCGACTTAATGCCTTGCGCGCCTAATGCTAAACAATCAGGGCAAATATCACCGTATTCAATGCCTTGGTTGCTATATATTGATGCTCTTGCTGTTTTGAGATGGTAAAGACAACCACAAACTAAGCATTTATTTTGCCGTCCTCGTGTAGGTTCTTGGTGAAAACGAATTTTCATGCTATGACCTCTTACGCTTTACTTCAACGTGCGATCGCTTTAAGGTTGGTCATTGGTAACTGGTAATTGGTCATTGGAAAGTAAGCATCAACAATTACCGATTACCCATTCCCCGTGACCTGAACTAAATGATTGCTATTGTGGTTAAATTGTGACCGGTTGGCGGACAACAACTTCACCCGTTAAGCTAAAGGCGCGGATTTCGGTAATTTTTACCTGTACTAGCTTACCTTTAAGTTCCGCAATATTTCCAGGGAAGAACGTTAAGCGATTACCACGCGTGCGCCCCATAACTTGCGCAGGATCTTTGGGGTTTTGATCTTCGACTAGCACTTCTTCAGTTCGACCGAGGTAGCGCTGCGAACGCTCGGATGCTTTAATTGCAACAAGATGATTGAGCCGTTGTAGGCGATCGCTTTTCACTTCTTCACTCAGTTGATTTTCCCACACAGCGGCTGGCGTACCTGGGCGCGGCGAATACGCAGCGGTATTCAAGTGGTCAAAACCAATATCATCAACAAGTTTGAGCGTATTTTCAAACTGGGCTTCGGTTTCTCCAGGGAAACCCACAATCGCATCTGCACTAATCGACGCATCAGGCATATACCGCCGAATTGTATCAATAATTCGCCGATATTTTTCTTGCGTGTAGCCCCGCGACATTTGTTTGAGAACTTCGTTATCGCCTGATTGAAAAGGAATGTGGAAGTGTTCGCACACCTTGGGTAATTCTGCACACGCACGAATCAAACGTTCCGTAAAATAACGTGGGTGACTCGTCGCAAACCGCAAACGTTCAATTCCTGGTACATCATGCACGTCATACAACAAGTCGGTTAACGTATGCAAATGGCGTCCTTCTGGTGTCGTACCTGGTAAATCGCGTCCGTAAGCATCAATATTTTGCCCTAGCAACGTGACTTCTTTGAAACCTTGTCTTCCTAGTTCTACCATTTCTGCGCGAATTGCTTCGGGCGTCCGCGATTGTTCCACGCCGCGTACATTTGGAACTACACAATAGGTACAACGTTCATTACAACCATAAATAACATTAACCCAAGCAGTCACCGTGCTGTCACGGCGCGGCTTTGTAATATCTTCAACAATGTGAATCGGTTCTGTGGCGACTATCTGATTCCCTGCAAAAACTTGTTCGAGTAAGTCTTGTAAGCGATTAGCGTGTTGCGGTCCCATGACAAGATCGAGTTCGGGTACTCTTCGCAGTAGCGACTCGCCTTCTTGTTGTGCAACACATCCAGCAACGACTAAAGTTAATTCGGGGTGTTCGTGTTTGCGCTTTGCTTGTCTACCAAGGTAAGAATAAACCTTCTGCTCAGCGTTATCTCGAATTGTACAAGTGTTGTAAAGAACCAAGTCTGCCTGATTGGGATCTTCTGACCACTCAAAGCCCATGTCTTCTAAAATGCCAGCCATCCGTTCCGAGTCGGCTTTGTTCATCTGGCAACCAAAAGTAGTGATGTGGTAGCGACGGTTAAAAGTGGTCATTGCGATCTAGTCAAAATAGAAGACAGCATCCAACTTTCAATTATAGATTTTTTGTTGGTAATGTTTGGCGACACTCATCTTAATACAGTTCATACTTAAGTAGCGTACACGCTAAAGCACCGTTATAGATGGGAATGCGCCGCGATGCTCGTAGTCCAACTTTTTTTGCTAACTCTTTGTTACCTGTCAGAACAAACGCTGTCCAACCTTTGAAGCGTTGTTTAAACACATCGCCAAGCAGTTTATAAAGTATACCTAGTTCTTGAACATCTCCTAAACGTTCCCCATAAGGAGGGTTACACATAAGAACTCCGCAATCGGCTGGCGCTTCGAGGTGAGACAATTCTGTTTGAGCAAACAGAATTTGATGTTCAAGACCGCAGCGTTGGGCATTGCTATGTGCTTGCGTGAGGACATTCGGATCGCGATCGCTTCCCCAAATCGGTGCAGGCAATTTTGCTAATTTACTCTTTTGCGCTTCTGCGAGTAGCTGTTGCCATAACTGAAAGTCAAAATCAGGAAAGTTTTGAAAACTGAATTTTTGACGAAACAAACCTGGCGCAATATTCAAAGCTTTTAACGCCGCTTCGATGGGTAAGGTTCCTGAACCGCACAACGGATCTAAAAACGGTAGATTGGTATTCCACTCAACGATATCTAAAAGCGCCGCTGCAAGCGTTTCCTTAAGGGGTGCTGCACCCATTGCTTGGCGATAGCCGCGTCGATGTAAACTCGTACCGGAACTATCTAAACTGACAGTACAGCGATTTTGACGAATATGAACGTTAATCGCTACGTCAGGATTTTGAATATCAACGCTCGATCTTTGACCTGATTTGCGGCGCTGCTGGTCTACGATGGCATTTTTGACCTGTAATGCGGTGAAGTGCGTGTGGTTGAGTTTTTGATTGCCGCCTGTGCAGGTGACTGCTAATGTATTGTCAGGCTTGAGGTACTCATCCCAAGTAATTTTTTGTATTTCTTGATAGAGAATATCTGAGTTAGGGCAGTCAAATTCGCGAATAGGTACGAGGACTCTAAAAATTGTTCTTGCCCAAAGATTCACGCGGTATAGCAGTGCGCGATCGCCAACAAAATGCACCCCAGTAAAGTCAGGACGTATCTCTTTCGCCCCTAAACGTTCTAACTCAGAGGCGGCAACGGGTTCTAGTCCGCGTTGCACGGTTGCAAAATAGCTATTCACATTCTTGAAACTAAGATGGGCTTTTGCCCATCTTAGCAGCTACTCCTGCAGTTGTGTCATGAGCTTTTCTTTATCAAGTCTGCGCTTTCTGGCGTAAAGTTGAATCGTGACTGCCATTGCAACAATCATCGCTAAAATACCCCACGCTGTAATATCTGTAGGTAAATTGTTTTTGAATACCGCCAGTAACACAATTGCGACAAGAAACACTGTAGGTGCTTCATTCAAAGCACGTAGCTGTTGACTACTCCAACGACACTCATTTTTTGCTAATTGCTTCATTAAGCGACTGCAATAGTGATGGTAGCCAATCAATAGAACGACAAATAGCAGTTTAATATGTAGCCAACCTTGTTTGAGAACTTCCGGTTCCGTGCTGATTAACCCGATCGCCATTGCTACCGTTACCAGCATTCCTGGTGTAGTTATGATGTTATATAACCGTTTTTCCATCAACTGGTACTGATTTTTCAGAATTGTTTGTGCGGGTTCTGGTTGTTCATTCGCCTCAACGTGATAGATAAATAGGCGCACTAAGTAGAACAATCCGGCAAACCAAACAACAATACCGACAAGATGAAATGCTTTAAACCAGTAATAAGCCATATTCCTAAATCTTTGCTAAAATGTGGTCTTTTTGATTCGGGTACAAACACAAACTTTAAACCTGATAACTCCCTAAATTTTAGTTTTCTTTGAAACTCTTAATCTCACTCAACTCAAATCCTATTAACAATTATTCTTTAGAGATCTTGTTAAGAAAAATAAAAACTTCAGTAATTTTCTGTAAACTACGTATTGCTACTTGTAGAACAAATAACACCAGTCAGTGATAAAGTCTGCATTTTACGCCAGCGATCGCACTCCCTTTCACAATCCTTCATTAGTTAAAAATTACAACATTTTTATTAGAGATTGTTTTTTTATGCTTCATCATATTTCAATTGCAGTTGATCATCCACTTCATGTTGCTGACGTCTTAGCGCAAGTTTGTAACGGACAGTCACTTCCTTTTCCACCACATCCAGGGAGTTATATTGTACTTGCTGATGATGAGTATGGTACAGCAATTGAACTGTTTCCTACAGGAACTGAACTAATTCCTGGAGTTCAAGAAGCAGCATTTTCACACAATAGTTCATCTAGCCCCTTTACCGCCGTTCATGCAGCAATTTCAGTTCCGGTTAGTCGTGAAAAAATTGAAGACATTGGCGCACGCGAAGGTTGGTTAGTTAGACAGAACAATCGCGGTCCATTTCATGTGATTGAGTTCTGGGTAGAAAACAAACTAATGTTAGAATTTCTGCCGCCAGACCTCGCGTTAGAATACTTAAACTTCATGCAACCACAGAACTGGAGAGCATTTCTTGATAGTATAGTTCCCGCCGCCATCAAGTCGTAACTGCATCGACGTAGAGTTTCATGACAACATTAATTTTACTAAGTAGGTGGGCATAATTAAATGTCACACGTAACATTTGTCAGGTAATGGATAATAGAGACTCTTTCTAACTAATAGACCTCCTGCATGAATCACAGACGCCCTCCGACTAAAGTCAGGACTATCTAAGCAAAGTGTCCCTTCGGGCACTAAAACAAGATTTTTATGGCTAATTCCACTTCGGTGGACTTTTTTGTATTCAGCTGGCTAATTTATTCGCGATTCTCTTCACGTAGGAGGTTTATTCAATTTTACGCCGGTTTCCACGTACCATGAAACCCCATCGGAACTACGCTAGGTAATCTTAGGCGACAAATTGGAGGTTCAGTGAGGCGATCGCTCAATATCCAAACTTCACTACTATCAGTATTACCATCGTAGACAATTGTAACGATCCAACCTCGATTTGGATTTTCAGGATTCGGAGCATAAATTGGTTCGGTGGGGTAGCGGTTTTCACCACAATCGGCGATCGCTAATGTTTGAGTTTGATAGTCAAAACGCGCGATCGCCCCAAACATTTCTTTTCGAGGATCAATACCTGGGCGATGTACCGAAAGATAAATTTGCTGTGGTTCTTTTCCGACGGCGTGGGGAGGAATGACCGGAAATTCACAATGCCGATCTAAGATGTTTTCCATTGTTCTCACTTTGCCAAGTTGCGGATCGAGACATATTTTCCACAGCGCACTTTTCGCAACAGTATGCGTTTCTCCTGTGGCGACTTCTTTGAGATATTGATTTGTTTGAAAATCTTCATAGCGGACAACATCAACGATAATATGACCGCGATCATCTACGTAACCATTAGCAAAATGCCATTGATACCAAGCTTTAGTTTCACCGCGACAAACAAGCGCGAGATTGCGATCAAATACTAAAAACTCTGTACCAAGTTGCGGTTGCCATTCTAGCGAATCACTAAAGTTATTCAATCCGATGAGAATCGGTAAGGGATTGAGGCGCACCGGCGGGATAAAAAACACAAGATACTCACCTGCTAAGACGAAATCATGCACGAGGGAAACGCCTTTAAGGGCAAATGTTGCGTGTTTCAAAATCCTGCCTGTAGCATCGCTTTTATAAAGGTTCAGCGTTGCATTTAAGCCAGGAGTAACACCAAAGTTAAAGATCTCTCCTGTTTGAGCATCAATTTTGGGGTGAGCAGAATAGGGTAAGTTATTTTCTAATTTTCCTAAATCGTCGCATCCCCAGGTTTGTAGTGTTTTCAAATCAAGCGCATAAGGATTACCACCTTCCCATAGCGCCAACAGTTTATCAGGAAGTGCCAAAACAGATGTATTTGCGGCATTTTTGATTGGTTTGAACCATTGATTCCAGATTGGTCCTGGTGCCGTCATGCCATAGTTACCATAGAGGAATTGTCCTGCTGCGGCTTCCTCCTGATAACCTTGTGTTTGTACATAGCGATATAAGGCTGTAGCTTCAGTGTCAGTAAAATCGACTGCGAGAATCGCACCATCGCCATCAAACCAGTGTCCCACGTGCGTTGTACCGCGTTCGAGTCGTGCAGGACCGTTGCGATACAGCGTACCACGTAAATTCGCAGGAATTTTGCCTGCGAGGACGGGTAAAGTCGTCAGCGAAAATTCTTCGGCAGGTTGCGCGATCGCTTTTGCCCAAGTTTGCGTTGCTGGTTTACTTGTTGTGTGCATTCTTTAGCTTGTGTGCATACTGCGGTGACTTTCCCTAGGGTAGCAAGAATGCTCTTTCGCTCGTGGCTACTTGAGAATTACCTGTATAAATTTTGCATACCTTCTCCTCTCAGATATAAATTATGAAGATTTGACATCATGTTTCCAGGCTATATTTATTAATTTAGATAGTCTAAAACAATATAGTAATATCATTTCCGGTTAAGTAACCTTTCGTTGTGATTAGTTACTAGTTACTAGTCACCCTTCACCATTTTGATCATCACTAATCAACCAAATTTAATATAACTATGAATTCTAAAAATAGAGAAGTAGAAGAAAGCTTAATTATGTAAGTAAGAAATTGCGGTTAATATTGGAAGTAATTTGAAAAATGTTAAACAATAAAAATTGCCAATTAAGATTTAGTTTATGAATGCTTTGATCCAAGAAGTCAAATCAAGTTTATTACAATTATTAGGGAATACGATTGAAGCAATTCCAGCATTTGCAGCAGCAATTATTATCCTTTTCCTGACGCGTTATGCAGCCAATGTCACACGGAGAATGACTCATGTAGCGACAAAGCGAGTAGTTAAAAGTCAATCGCTGCGATCGCTTCTTGTACAAATTACTCATGTTGCAACTTGGGTAGCGGGTGTTCTCCTTGCGTGTGTCATTGCGTTTCCCGATTTGCGCTTGGGAGACATTATTGGTTTACTTGGTTTAGGTTCAGTCGCATTTGGTTTTGCTTTTCAAGACATCTTCAAAAATTTTCTGGCAGGGGTATTGCTACTCTTAAATGAGCCTTTTAGATTAGGCGATCAAATAATAGTTAATGGTTCAGAAGGAACCGTAGAAGATATTACGATTCGCTCGACTCAAATTAGAACTTATCAAGGAGAACGCGTACTTATTCCCAATGCGATCGTGTTTACAAGTTCGGTGCAGGTACTTACGGCAATGCCACATCGTCGCACTGATTTAGAGTTAGGTGTTGACTATAACACTGATTTAGCAAGTGCGATTGATTTGTTGCTTGAAACTGTTAAACAAGTCAAAGGTGTTTTGCCAAGTCCATCACCTGAAGTTGATGCAGTTGCCTTTGGTGATAGTGCGATTGAGTTAGTAGTGCGTTACTGGAGTGCGCCGCAAAAAATTCAAGTACGCCAAACGAGAACGCGGGTGATTATTGCGCTAAAGCAAGCGTGCGATCAAGCAGGAATTAATATTCCTTATCCAATTCGGATGCTTTACTATTACAACCAAGAGCAATTTAATGACCACTATCCGGTTGAAGATCGCGCTGATTCTCATATCGATTAGTGTTATTTCAGCAGCGTTATAGAGCAAAGCGTCCAGACGCTACGCGGTACTCTGAAAATATGCAGAAGGATTTCGTCTATCTAGCTAAAATAAGATATTTTTCTAACGTTTGTAGTTTATCAATATGGTATCTCCTTACTTGTGGAATAAAAACACCTGAACAGGTGTGCGTTCAGCTTCAGCTAAGGAGCAACTAGGGATTGAACATGGCGATCGCTCTGTTGCAGTGCAATGAGCTTTGACACATTTGGGTGCAGAAGAATCCTTAGGACAAGCAGCTAAGAGATTTGAGGAACACCATAGCTGGGCGATTGATAGAGCTACTGTGTGCCGAGAAGTAGAGAAAATAGCGCTAAAAGCACAAAAATACATAGAAATTCGGCGTTTAAAGCCAGGCTAAGATCGTCAAAGCCTCTCATTACTAGACCAAATACGTTAAAATCTTTTTATTTACAGCAAAGAAAATAAACAAGACGATTGTATTCTGGATTTACAAAATCGCCTTCTTGATTGTAAACACCAACTATTTTAAATCCTACACTATTTAAACTAAACTCAATTTCGGCTCTTGAATAGCTTTTTAATCTCTGGCGCACAGTGGAATGTTGAGAGTGTTAACCAAATTCTTTCTGATTGTAGCCAAAAGCTAAAGTGATAAAATCCTCTATCTAGTAAAAGATTAGAATTTTCATGGCACCAAATCTCTACAGGTAATTGGGTGACTAAATCTATGACAGTTCCCCTCTTTCCTGCTAATTGTGCTTGAGCAACCTCTTCGAAGCTATCAAGCTTGCAAAACACTGCTCCTAAAACCGAACACTCTGCTATCCAAATCTTCTCAAACTTTGATCTAGCAAATTGAATACTTTCAGGTATAGTTCGACTATTTCTGTAATACCAAGCTGCTTTTAAATGTAGTGCCAAATTCTTAAAGACTTTCTCAAATAATTCGGCAGAAAATGTTAGCAACCGTTGAGACATTTCTAGTTGACTAGCACTCCACGGACTACACCGCAAAAAACCTTCCCTGGCCAACATCCTTGTTCATT
This sequence comes from Chroogloeocystis siderophila 5.2 s.c.1, assembly GCF_001904655.1. Lineage (NCBI taxonomy): Bacteria > Bacillati > Cyanobacteriota > Cyanophyceae > Chroococcidiopsidales > Chroococcidiopsidaceae > Chroogloeocystis > Chroogloeocystis siderophila. Next base: position 242,956 of record NZ_MRCC01000008.1, read on the forward strand.
CCGTCACTCCTGCCACAGCAAGGTAGCACCGCAGCTACCATCAACGGTAGGTTGAGAATTCTGTCTCTTCACCCCAGTTGCCGATAGTATTTTTGTCTTGTGAGCGCTGGTGTAAATATAGCTTCCAGTTGCGAGGCAATTGCTTCATCTTCTACCACTGGGCGATGTTTCTTTTTGGCATAGTCACGGTTGCTCCGGCTCACGACGTCATCCCTCTATAGCTTAACTGCTATGAGTTTTACATTAACCAATCCTGACTTTTAATAATTGTTTGGCAACCTTAACTTGAATTTGTGGCTAATGGCTTTGACCTGTCTCAATCTCGCCTACGAGAAGCCTAACGGCTGACGTCACTGGTCATGCTCCTCGACACACCCCATCTGATTGCCGTCGTGGAGACACTGTTAGTTCAGGTGGGTGTTGAACGACAAATAATACCAATTCTCCAAAGTAAGGCGACAGATGAGATAAGATTTGTAGCGTGTTCAAGGGTAGGATATGGCAGGGGTGTACAAACTAGAGATTGAAGAGAGCGAGGAAGACTTCAAACAACTGCTGAGAGGGCAAAAAACAGCATCGGCTAAAGAGCGAATTCAACTGTTGTACCTGCTCAAAACCAAGCAAGCCGAGACGGTGCAAGCTGCTGCTCTTCTTCTAGGACGGCACCGGGGGACCTTGCAAGAATGGTTGCGCTCTTACCGGGAAGGCGGCATCGACGGGTTGCTTAAACGCAAAGCGCGTTCGGGTCGTCCCCGTGCGATTCCTGACTGGGCAGAGGACTCTTTGCTCAAACGATTACAGCAACGGCAAGGATTTGATGGGTACAAAGCGATTTGTGATTGGTTGGAGAACGCTTTGGGGCTCGCAGCGAAGTACAAAACCGTGCACAAACTGGTGCATTACCGATTGCAGGCATCGCCTAAAGTGCCACGACCTGTAAGTGGAAAGCAGTCTCTTCAGCAGAAGGAAGCATATAAAAAAACTTGAGTGCGAACTTAACCATGCTGGTATAGGTAGCAGTGAGTGTTTTGAGTTGGAGTGGCAAGGTACGATTCTTCTGTGGTGATGAAACTCGACTGCGGTTGAAAACGCTGGGAGGACGTAAAATTACAGCCAAACGAGTCAAGCCCATGAAAGAGGTGCAATGGCAATTCCAGGCAACCTATCTCTACGGTATTGTTGAACCCAAAACAGGAGAGCACTTCTTCTTTGAGTTTTCTCACTTAAATACCAGTTGCTTTCAAGCGTTTCTGAATCTAGTGTCCCAGCAGTTCAAGGATGAGTTGTTGATCATCCAGTTGGACAATGGTAGTTTTCACAAAGCCAAGCGCTTACAGGTTCCAAGCAATATCATTCTGCTATTTCAACCGCCTCATTGTCCTGAGCTAAACCCGATTGAGCAAGTGTGGCAATATCTCAAGCGGCGATTGCGTTGGAGCTTACCCACCACACTTGACGAGTTGCGTCAGCAGTTGAGAGAACGACTGGAAGCACTTACTCCTCAAGTCGTTGCATCGATTACCGCACGCCACTCCATCTTGGATGCTTTATCTGTCGCCGGAATTTAGAGAATTGGTATTAATAGACCGAGTGACGACAATTAACTTGACTGGCTCACCTGGTTGAGGGAAAAAGATTTACCCAAAGCAATAGACACCTAAATGAAAGACACTAGGCAACGTCAATTATAGCAGTCGCCAAGACAATTAGGACATAGACTCAGAGGTATCCACCACTCTAGAAACCTGAGTGCGTTTATGGCAAGAGCCTACAGTTATGACTTGCGACAAAAGGTGCTCAACGCCATCCAATTAGACGGCATGAAGAAGAGCGAGCCGCCCAAGTGTGTCAACTGAGTCGCAACACGATCAATCTGTGGCTGAAGCGACAGGAAGAAACTGGAGATGATCACGCAAAGACGACTCGTCCGCATCAAACGAACCGCAAAATCACCGATTGGGACAAGTTTGCCTCCTTGGCCAAGCAGCATGGGGGCAAAACCCAAGAGCAAATGGCGCAGTTGTGGGAAGAGTAGATTAGTGTTCGCACGATTTCCAGGGCGTTACAGAAGCTGGGTTGGAGTCGAAAAAAAGACGTATGGCTATCGAGAACGGGATGAGCACAAACGAGCGGCGTTCCTCGAACAACTAGCCAAGATTCGCTTCTCAGATCGGGTCTACATCGATGAATCAGGAATGGATGAACGGGAAGATTACGGATACGGCTGGTGTGAACCGGGAGTGCGATTTGAAGCGCTCAAGTCGGGGCGACGTCGGGGACGAGTCAACATGATCGCTGCTGACTGTGAACACCAGTTGAATGCTGCCTTTACCGTGGACGGCTCTTGTCATCGAGTCGTATTTGAAACCTGGCTAGAAAATTGTTTACTGCCCACACTACAGCCGGGCAAGGTGTTGATTTTGGATAACGCCACGTTTCATCATGGGGGACCGATTGCGCAACTGGTTGAGGCTGCCGGGTGTCGGTTGTTGTATCTACCTGCTTATTCGCCAGATTTCAATCGGATTGAAAAGTGTTGGGCTTGGCTGAAAAGTCGTATTCGCAAGATTTTATCCAACTTTGAGTCTTTACGCCAAGCAATGGAATCAGTTCTGAAAGATGCTGTGTCCTAATAGTCCTGTCCATAGCTACATGATTCTAGTTTTTTTGATTTCAGCCGCAGCTTGTTTTTGATTGTATAGCTCTTGTACTTTAGCAATCAATTGCTGTAACTACTCATGCTTTAGACCAAACAAAAAGGAAACCGAACCCGTCCAAAGACAGCGCGCAGAGTATTGGCAAATGATTCAAGGCATCCTGGCTAAGGACATGATTTTTATCGATGAATCTGGGATTAACTTGGCTATGACTCGTCTGTTTGCCAGAACCCCAAAGGGAGAATGAACCCACGACAAACGACCCACTCAACGGGGACAGAATGTTTCTTGAATCGGGGCGATCGGGCTTGATGGTGTGATTACACAGATCGCCTTATTGGAGGCAACCGACGGTCTCGTCTTTGAAGCTTTTATTGCTCAAAAGTTAGTTTCTCAACTTTGGCAAGGAGCCTGTGTAATTATGGATAACTGTTCTATCCATCTAGGTGAAGAGATTGAGACTCTAATCACAGCTGCTGGTGCCAGATTAATTTATTTACCGCCCTACTCGCCTGACTTTTCTCCAATTGAGAGCTGTTGGTCGAAGATCAAAAACATACTGCGTCTTCTTGGCGCTAGAACCTATTCGAATTTAGCAAAAGCTATTGAAGTAGCTTTTAACAATGTGTCGCTAGAAGATCTCCGAGGTTGGTTTACTTATTTCTGCTATTGTACCTCACTACACTAAGAAACGCTATATTTGGTTACATGATGTGGTCTTTGGTCTATTCATCAATCGCTATGAATTTGGTTTAGACATCTAAACTTGCTCCACAAGTCTAGAACATAACCTTCAGGTGTTCTCTCTCAGGGGTACCGACCATATGCTCATCCTGTCTCACGATTTGTTCTAAACCCGAAAAATTATGATGAGATTTTTCCCAACTTAAGACATAGAGCAGTTGGTAAAAAAATCGCTAAAACTAACTTAATTGAACTAGCCGACAATCTCCTGCTTTTTAAAAACAGGAGAGGACGCGACGTTTCAGTTACATTATACGTCAAAGAGTTTCACCCCTGGCTAGAAAAACTCTGTCTTTCTCTAAAAAGTTAAAAAACCACATTGGCGCTACCTGGTATTTTATCCATCATTACAATGAACTATGCGCGTATTTAAAGCTATCATTCGTTACTCTATCCTTACTTGCTCATGACCACCAAATTATTGTTTATAGTTAATAGTTGCTGATAGTAATGATGAAGATTTTGACAAGCTTGCTCAAATGAGAACTGCTGGACATCTTGCAAAGCACGGTGAATAATCTCTAGATTATTAGTTGATAGTGCTTGGTAAATCCCATGGGCTAATCCTTCAACATCATCAGGTGGAACAAGATAGCCATTGATCCCATCAAGTAAGTATTCAGAGACAGCACCGCTATTGACAGTAACGACTGGAATTCCAGAAGCCATAGCTTCTACGATAGTCCGCCCGAAAGTTTCATAAGGAGAAGGGCTGCAAAAGACATCACAAGAAGCCAGTAAATTAGCCTTGGTTTTTCCTAGAAGAAAACCAGTGAAATGGATATCAGGAACTGGTGCAGCAAGACGTTGCAATTGGTTAACAACATTGAGTGGACCATCTCCAGCAATGATCAAAGAACAATTGGGTTGCTGGGACTTTAATTTAGCAAATGCTTCAATGAGCAAATCAACACGTTTTTCAAAGCCAAGACGCCCTAAGAAGAGTAAAACCTTGTGATCCTGTTCGTGCTCGCTAAGCCAAGGTGTTAACCATTGGCGGTTGCGACGATTGGGACTATAGGCGGAAATATCAATAGCATACGGCATTGTATGGACATTAGAAATTCCCATATCTTGACAGCTTTTGCTAGCGGCTTGACTAAAGCATATTGTTGTGTCAAAGGGGCGATACAAGTGCTTTGTTAAGTTGGAAGTACGAACAAAACCTCGCAACCACTGCCAGCCAGGATAAGCAGCTGAAAAATTGTAAACATCCGTATGGTATTCGGCGAGGTAAGGAATCTGATGCTGTTTGGCGTAGTGCCTGCCAGGTAGTTGCCAAGTGCTTAACAAGAAAAAGCGTTCTACGTCCGTCATAGTAATCAGGTTAGGCTTATAAAAGGCAAGCTTTTCGTTGATTTGACGCGCAACCGGAAACCTGGGTACATGAGTTAGGTGATAAGGAGGCCAAGGCTTTGAGGGATAACGTTCAATAATCAATTTCTCATCTAAATCCGATAGTGCCAGTGAGGAATTTAGTTCTTTATGTTGCCAATCGGGTGCAAATACAATCACACGATACATCCCTTGCTTTGCCAACCATTGGACACGCTCCCAGTTTGAGTGAGAAGTACCACTAATTTCTGGAGGAAAGGCTGTAACAAGAAAAGCGAGGGTATGGATTTTATCAGAACTCATTAATTTTAGCCTTGATAAATATGTTAAGTAATTAAGGTAAACAAGAGTTGGCGATTAGACAGGTTACCATGTCTTTAACTGCGGAACATTCAGAAAACCACTACGAATAAAGTACGAAAAATAAGTATCCAGCAATTTAGAATCTAGAGGATGACAAACAATGGAAGTACCTGTAAGTGCAGAGAGTGTCTCTTGGCAGCTAATGCGGGGTCTTCTATCTTGCTGATTCAACTCGATGTAAGTTCGCTGCTCTTTTGACCATTTTTGACAAAAGAACGGCAGGAGAGGGTAAAGAGGATTTTTCCTATCATTACTTAGCTTTACTTGCCAAGCCTCATAAGAAATTGGGTCAATTGGATAGCCCCAAGCGCAGATAATATCAACGAGCTTGCTCCAATGCAAAGGATGGGGATTTTGGAGGTGAAAAGCTTTTCCTAGCGACTCTTTTTGCCTTGATAAGTGGACAATTGCTCGGCTATTGTAGTCAACAGTAGAGAGATCTAACATAAGGTCTAGATCTGTCATAATACTCCCCATCTGGATACAGCCTTTAATCATTCGACAGAGAAAACCATTTGTGTTCCAAACACCAGTTTGGCTATGACCAGACACTAACGGTAGCCTATATACACAAACCGGAAGCCCTCGGTCGCGCGCAATTAGAACTAACCTCTCAGATACCCATTTACTCTGAGAGTAGCCTAGATAGATTCCCTCACTTTGATCAATCGGATCTGATTCTGTTAGTAGTTTTCCGTGATATGCAGATGATTCAAAAACAGCAACACTAGATATATGATGGACTGGCTTAACTTTGACTAAAGTTGCTAATCTTAGGATTTCTTGAGTTCCTAAAACATTAATAGACTTAAATTTGGAGTAAGGATAAACATAATTCAGCAAAGCTCCATTGTGATAAATAGTATCAACTTCGCTGGCTATCTTTTGAAACTGTTCATTAGTAAGACCCAATTGGGGTTGAGACAAATCACCTAAGATTGGAATAATTCTGGATCTGAAATGCTCGTTCCAGAGACCATATGATTCCAGGTTCTGTTGCAGCCTGATCTTTGCTGACTGAATATCGGGTGAGCGAACCAAACAATATATCTCAGCTTGAGTCTGCTCAAGGAGTTCTTGAAGTAAAAAGGCTCCTAGAAAACCAGTTGCACCAGTCAAAAGAATAACAGATGGTTCGATAACTAACTCATTGCATGTAGTGTTAGGGTAGATCGCTGAGTCTAGGACAGCTTCAGCATCTAGATCCACAGCATTCACAGCAACATCTACCTGAGAACTTCCTGTAATTAGTTGGTTAATCAATTGGGCTGCGATGTTGGCAATACTACTATCTTCTATCAACGCTCTCACTGGCAAATCTACGTGTAGTTCAGCCCGAATCAAGCCGATCAGTTCAACAGTCATTAATGAGTCGAGTCCCAAGTCATGGAGAGACTGCTGTATATCTAGCTGAGAGATAGGAAGCCCTAGCACCTGAACAACTTTACTTTGAAGGTAAGCAATCACAAGCTCTTGGCAATTACTTGCAGGGGCGTCGTGCAATCTTTGTAAAAGCTCGTGTTGTGCCGGCACTCGTTCGGCTACTTCCTGTGGCTCTGTTTTGCCAACTAATTCCGAGAGCAATGGCTGTTGTTTACCTGAACTTAACTGCTGCGCAAACACCGACCATTTGAAGGGCAAGACACCAATTTGCACTAAGTTCTGTCCTAGTACTTGCTCTAGCACCTGCAATCCTTGCTCTGGAGCAAGAGTACTTATTCCCTGGCTAGCCAAGCGAGCCAGCAGGCTGCTACTCAGACCAGCCGCCATTCCGGTACTGTTCCAAGGTCCCCAGTTGATGCTTAATCCTGGTAGTCCTAGTGAAAGGCGATAATGAGCTAGGACATCCATAAAAGCATTGGCTGCTGCATAATTCCCTTGACCAGGTGAGCCTAGCAACGAGGAGGCTGAGGAAAATAAAACAAAGAAATCTAGCGGCAACTTCTGAGTCAATATATGTAGATTCCAAGCCCCTTTAACTTTTGGGTTCATCACTCGCGTGAAGCGCTCCCAGTCTTGTTTGATCAGAACTCCATCGTCAAGAACACCAGCAGCGTGAACAACGCCTTGTAGAGGTGGCATTGATGCTTGAATTACTTCAAGCATTCTGGCGACATCTTTCTCATCAGAGACATCTGCTTGAACAACTAAAATCTTGGCTCCTGCCCGTTCCAGTTGAGCTAAAGTTCCCTTGACCCGACTTGAAACCTCACTACGCCCAGCTAGTACTAATTGTCGAACTCCCCGTTCTACCATCCACTGAGCAACTTTCAGCCCCAAGGCTCCCAGACCGCCAGTAATTAAGTAGGTGCTGTTCGACTGCAGCGAAACTTTTTGAGATGGTAATTGCTTCCGCACCAGGCGAGCAACATAACGCTGTTCATCTCGAAAGGCTAAATGATCTTCCCCTTGTGAATCTTCAATTTCTGCTAGTAGCTTTGTTGATTCCGCCGTAATCGAGTCGGGGACTAAACCATGCATTTCTCCAAACGGTGCTAAATCGAGTAGACCGCCAAAATATTCTGGGTGTTCTAGCGCCATCACTTTACCCAATCCCCACAAAGGAGCTTGTGCTACGGCGGGCGGCAAGGGTTGAACTGGCACTGCACCTCGAGTCACCAACCAAAAGCGAGGCGAGACTAACTGATTTTGCTTGACGAGAACTTGCAGTAAATACAGGATGCTGCCAACACCTAAAGCCTGAGCTTGTTCTAGAGCAGGAATGGTCAATCCGTCTGTTACTCCCGCTTCTAAACTCCACAGGTGAACAACTCCCTGTAAAGGTAAGTCAAGAGTAGATGAAGCCTCTTGGTACAGGCGTGTAAAATCTGCTGGGTTGGAAGGGTTGATCATCCATGTTCCGGTTTCTTTAATCTGATATCCACTTCCTGGATAAACCAGAATACATCTGTAGCCACGTGTATGCAAGAGTTCGGCTAGGGTTTGTCCTACACCCCCCATATCAGCCAAGATTATCCAACTACCAGGTTTTTGCAACTCGTTCTCTTGGCTTGTCGTCAATCGCCTTGGCTGAGCCTGCCATTCTACCTCATAAATCCAATCCTTGATTGATGCTGGTGTTAGCTGTTGTTGGTGATACTTGCCTAATACATCTAGCAGCTTGGGCAGTAATTGTAACTCATCTTCTGAGAGTTTTTCAGATGTTTCTAAATGTTCGATTAGCTGCTGAGTATTCCCCTGGTTTAGAAGGCTAACAATCGAGTTCTGGATTTGTTCTTGGGCTATGTCTCCTTTCGGGTATTCATTTTCAGCAATTTCTGCCCAATAACGCTGTCGTTGAAATGGATACGTTGGTAGTTGGAGACGGTGGCGGGAATAATCTTGGTCAAAGCCAGCCCAGTCTACTGGCACACCACGTACATGTAGTGTCCCCAAACCCTGGAGGATCTGTTGCCAATCCTCTCGCCCTGGATACAGGCTAGGAAGCCAATCCCCTAATTCTTCTGGTAGACAATATTGAGCCATCCCTAATAAGGTCGGCTTTGGTCCGACTTCCACAAACACTTTATATCCTTGCTGATACAAAGTCTCTATGCTTGCCGCAAATCTGACTGGCTGCCGCACATGACGACACCAATACTCTGGAGTCGCGAGTTCCTCTGTCGCAATTTTCCCAGTAACGTTAGAAATTAATTCTATGTTTGGCGATGAGTATGTTACATCTGCGGCAACCCGCTCAAAAGCTGCCAACATTGGCTCCATTAAGGGGGAATGAAAAGCATGAGAAACTTGCAACTTTTTCGTCTTGACGCCTGCAGCTTGTAAGCTAGCTACTACTGCCTGAACTGCCTGACACTGTCCGGAAATAACAATACTCTGTGGACCATTAATGGCAGCAATCGCGACAGCTTGGGCGTAGGGTTGAATGGCTGCGGCTACTTGTGCCTCGCTGGCAAACACAGCTACCATTTCACCATCTTGAGGCAGAGCCTGCATTAAACGCGCGCGTTCGGCAATCAATTTCAGACCATCCTTGAGACTAAATACCCCTGCTGCACAAGCAGCAACGTACTCCCCCACACTATGACCCATGACAACTTTGGGTTGTATGCCCCAAGCTTGCCATAATTGAAACAGCGCATATTCCAGCACAAATAAGGCTGGTTGAGTATAAACTGTTTCATTTAGGGGAGAGCTTAGCCCTGGTGCGGGATACAGAACTGACAGTAGGGATTGTCCCAAATAGGGCTGCAGAATTTGATCGCAATCGTCGAGAGTTTGGCGAAAGCTTGGTTGAGTTTCGTAGAGTTGACGTCCCATACCTACATACTGAGAACCTTGACCCGTAAATAAAAATGCTATCTTCGGGCGTTTTTTGGTACTTATCTTGCCACTCATCAGTCTGGTAGTTGGACGGGCAGAACTAAAAGCAACCAATTGCTCGCGCAACTGTACAGTAGATTTAGCTACGATAGCAAGACGATAGTCAAAATGCGATCGCCCTGTATTAGCAGTAAAGCAAAGATCTGCTAAAGACACCTCAGGATTAGTTGCTAAGAAATCTTCATAACGTTGTGCTAGTTCTCCCAAAGCCTTTTCACCTTTTGCGGATAGAGTAAGAAGGTGAACAGGGCGTTCGATCTCATTATCTACCTTAGAAGGAATAGGTGCTTCTTCCAAGATCGCGTGGCAATTCGTACCACCAAAGCCAAATGCGCTTACCCCAGCTAAGCGCCGCTCTGTATCAGCTGACCAAGGTTGACACTCAGTAGGAATAGAAAAAGTTGTCCCTGCCAAAGAGATATATGGATTCAGCTGTTTTAGATGCAGGTGCGGTGGGATTTCCTGATGTTGCAGCGAAAGCACCAGCTTAATGACACCAGCTATTCCAGAAGCAGCTTCCAGATGTCCAATATTAGTCTTGACTGAAGCAATCCAGCAGGGCTGGTCTGGTTTACGATTCTGCATCAGCACAGCTTTTAGAGACTTAACTTCGATGGGATCTCCTAAAGACGTGCCAGTGCCATGAGCTTCAACATAGCTAACCTGTGCTGGTGAGACTCCAGCATTTTTCAAAGCTTGGTAGATAACTGCCTGTTGGGAAGGTCCGTTAGGGGCTGTGAGTCCATTGCTAAGCCCATCTTGGTTAACAGCCGTACCCCTGATAATCGCCAAAGTGTTGTCTCCATCCCTCAGGGCATCCGAGAGACGCTTGAGCACGACTATACCGCATCCTTCTCCTCGAACATAACCATCTGCACTAGCGTCGAAGGTCTTACAGCGACCATCAGCTGCCATCATTCGAGCGTGGGAGTAAGTGATGGTCGGCTCCGGAGACAACATCAAGCTGACCCCACCCACCAGGCACAGGTTAGACTCTGTACTTTGTAAACTCCGACAGGCAAAATGTAACGCTACCAACGACGAAGAGCAGGCAGTTTCGATTGCTACACTTGGTCCGCGCAGGTTCAATATATAAGAGAGACGATTGGCGATAATACCAAGGGTGTTGCCACTGCCATCATAGGCGTTCACACGGGCTAAATCCTTAGCTAATAATCGACCATAGTCGTAGTTGCCAACACCTATAAAAACCCCTGTTTGGCTGCCACTCAGCTTGTCCGGTGCTATTCCGGCATTTTCTAGAGCTTCCCAGCCTACTTCTAAGACCAACCTTTGCTGAGGATCCATTCGCTCTGCTTCGCGGGGAGAGATCCCGAAAAAGCTTGGATCAAATCGATCCACCTGCTCCAAAAAACCACCCCAGCGGGTGTTCATTTTTCCTGGTGTAGCTGGTTGTGGGTTGTAGAATTTATCAACATCCCACCGCTCCTTTGGTACCTCAGTAATAGCATCCACACCGTAACGCAAGAGATGCCAGAAGGATTCAGGATTTTTAGCACCAGGAAGACGACAGCCAATGCCGATAATTGCTATAGGTTCCACTTCAAAGCCTCTAACTACAGATGTTTCTACTAAGGTGCCAGATACTCACCTTGGTGATAATCAGAACCAACTTCAGGCAACAGACCTAGAGAACTGCTCAAACGCCTTGATATTTTGTTGAATAGCCTGATGAATCGAACCACCTGCAGCCATTAGGCGCAGTTCACGATTGACAGGCCACAGGTAATCGATAGGGTCAAACATCCGACGGAGTTCTGTCAAGAGACGATGGTGATACTTCAGAGTCACATGAAAACCCTCTTGCTCCTGACACAAGCACCGTTTCAGCCACTGTAGTGCTTCTTCGGCAGACATATCAAATACAGGAGACTGTAGCAACTTGTAAAACGAGAGCATAAACGAGGCATCACTTCGGAATATGGCAGGTAGCCCACCAGAAAGACCCTTCAGAACTACACTTTGTGCCCTATAGATTGTCAAATTAGCTAGGAACTGCTCATAGGCTGTGGGTTTTGGGAAGTCTTTATACAGATCTTGAGCAATTAACTGGGAAGTCGTGGTGTGGAAAGATTCATCCAAGAGGTGGTAGTGGGAGACAGCTACTGGAACTGGAATAAACTCACCTTGCTTTTCTAATTCTCTGTAGTAGTGAGAATAGCGGTATTCGTAGTTCTTAATCAGCATATTCGCCATGTAGCGGGTGGTGTAGAACACGCAAGCTAAAAAAGGCGAACTTCCACAGTTCAAAGTAAAAAACTGCAGCAAAGGTCGAGGTGCTAGTTGCCCTAACAAACCGGTTGTTTGAGCAGGGATTGATTCACCTTTCTCTTCCAATTCTTTCAGATACTGGGAATAGCAGTGTGCCTGTTTTTTTAGTAATACCTGATTAGTAGCGAAGCGAAAGATATACTCCTGAACCATTGATAATGGAGAACTTTGCCAGTCAAAGGTGAAAATTTGAGAGCACCGTTTAGATGTCAATCCTCTTGCTAAATCATTTTTTTTAGATGACTTACCTTGGGCAGAAGCATTAAATGCGGATTGACTTAACAAAGCTCTTTTCGTTTTGTAACCAATCATGTGGAACGCATGAATGTGGTGTCGCTCCTGCTCTGTTTCCAGAGCTAGCTCTTGGCAAAGTGTCTCGTATCCACCAATATTGCCAAAAACGCCAGCTGTCACCTGATTGTAAAGTACTGCATTAGCTTCAGTAGCAGCAGTCTGATTATATTGTGTTGCCCAATAGAGGTGGTTGAGAGCCAGCTTCTGCGAGAGGGAGGCTTCTTCGTAAAGCGGAGTACCGTAAAAGAGTGAAAGCTCTGGTTCACTCCAATAATAGTCACTATCATTACTGTAGTTAAACTGCTTGTCTAGTGCCTCAATTTTCTCAGTGTAGTCCGAATCACAGTTACGCCGATAGGTAATTTCTGTCAGTTTAATATGCTTCTTTACCTTGATATCAGATGAAGTTGCCTGCTCTGCTACAGCCGATTGTTTAGTAGTATCTACCATAACTTTCTGTTGGAGGATAAGAGTACAAGTGTTGCTCTATCATCGGTACCTACATTTTGGCGCCCAACTCTTCAGCTAAATGTCGAGTCAAATCCTCAATAGTAGGATAGTCGTATATCAGAGTGGGATCAACCTTACTATCTAGCCAAGCCTCTAGATCGCCAGTTAAACCAACTACTACAGCCGAATCCAAACCATAACGATCAAAAGGAATTGTGGTATCAATCTCATCAGGATTGATTTCAAGTAGGTCAGCTAGATATGAGACTATCCATGCTTGAATTTCTGCCGCAGTCGGCGCTATTTTACGTACGTTCTCTTTGGTAGTATGAATACTGTCTGAAACTGTAAGCGTTTTTGTTGCTTGCAGATTCTGAATTTCCATTGCTTAAATCCTTTAAAGCTTAAATTAATACTCTTTGGCTCCCAGTTACGTAAGTGTCCTTACTGACTGAGAAATGGCTACAGTGATGGTGTAACAGAATTTTGTCGTCCTTTAACCATGCCGATTTCTTGTAGGCGAAAAGTATTAGGTAATCTGTCACACAAACTTTGACGACTACCAAAACTTGGAAATGATGACTGAAGCTAATTTTGCAGTGGTAGTAGTCTAATCCGCTACTTTTGCAGTTTACTAGTTAGTACTTTCTGTAACACTGATTCAACCTCCGTGTGTAGATGCAGAAACTTTGCTTTGCTTTGAGGATTCTCACTCCAATCTTCCACGACGTCCAAATTTCCAGTCAGAAACTTAGAACGACAAGCATAGCGCTGAATCTTACCACTCGAAGTCTTGGGAATGCTCCCAGTTTTAACAAGTACTGCTGCGTAAACCTGGATACCGTGTTGCTCCGCTACGGCTTGACGGATATTCTCTATAATTTCGTTCATATTTAACTTACGCAAGTAACTCCGCTTCACCTCCTGAACAATAACTAAGCGCTCCGAACCCTTTACTTCCACTGCGAATGCAGCCCCACAACAAGGTTGTAAAGCCGGATGGCTCTTGTCTACTGTCAGTTCAATGTCTTGAGGATAATGGTTTTGCCCCCGAATAATGATTAGGTCTTTAATACGTCCAGTAATGAATAATTCGTCATTGTGCAAAAATCCCAAGTCTCCGGTACGTAGAAACGGCCCTGCAGATCTATCTGCTAGGTATGCATGAAAAGTTTGCTTTGTTTCTTCCGGTCGATTCCAATAGCCTTGAGCTATGCTCGGACTTGACACCCAAACTTCTCCCACTGTATTAGCAGGACATAAAGTTAATGAATCAGGGTCAATGATCGCAATTTCCTGGTTTAGCCAACTCTGACCACAGCTGACAATTGCTCGAGTACCTTCTTTCCCCGCAGAGGCTACTACTCGGTTTTGCTCAAGTTCTGTCCCGCTAACACGATGGATAATCGGCAAAGCTGTTTTCTGAGTCCCGGAAACAATCAAGGTCGCTTCAGCTAACCCGTAGCAAGGCAGAAAAGCCTCCCTCCGGAAGCCACAGGCTGCAAACTTAGCTGCAAACTGCTCTAGTGTTTCTGCACGTACGGGTTCGGCTCCTGTGAAAGCTACGTCCCAGCTGCTTAGGTCAAGATCAGCCATCTGTTCTGGCTTAATCTTGCGCACACACAGATCATAGGCAAAATTAGGTCCACCACTGGTAGTAGCTTGGTAACGAGAAATTGCCCGTAGCCAACGATAGGGTCTTTGAAGAAAGTCTACGGGTGACATTAGTGTAACTGAGCAACCGCCGAAAAGAGCCTGCAGCACTCCGCCAATCAACCCCATGTCATGATAGGGTGGCAACCAGATTACACCTTTGCTATTGGGCGTATGAGCAAAACATTTATGGATTAGAGCTGAATTGTGCAAAAGGTTGCCATGGCTCACCATAACGCCTTTCGGTGTACCCGTAGAGCCAGATGTGTACTGCAAAAAAGCTAAGGTGTTGTTGGTCAGTTGCGGCTTCTGCCACGCCCCGCCTAAGTTATAAGTAGCAATACTATCTGTGGCTAGCCAGCACAATTTGGTTAATTCCAGTTCCTTGACAAAGGAACTCTCTATATTGCTGATTAAGGAAGTCTTGGTAAGTGCTAACGTTGCCTGAGCATCCATCACAATCGCCTGCAACCTAGATAAAGTTTGATTGCGCCGAGGTGGATAAGCAGGAACAGCCACAATTCCAGCATATAAACACCCCAAGAAGGCAGTAATGAACTCCAATCCTGGTGGGTAGAGAAGCAAGGCACGGGAGCCTATGGTATCCAGATTCTGAAGCTTAGCTGCGATCACCCGTGCTTGTTGATCTAAATCTTTGTAAGTTAGGCTACCTACTTCTATTTCCCCATCCTGCAAAAAGGTACAGGCTTTTCGCTCAGGATGCTTTCGCGCCCTATACTCTAGTAGATCCACTAAGGATAAAAATTTATCTTTAATTTCGCTTGAATAATCGTGATCAGCGGTCATATTATCAACACCCTTCAACTAAAAAATAAAACTAAAAATTTTTAACTTTAAAGATTACAGCCTATTAACCTGTTCCTTGTCACTTACTTTGTAGAAGTAAAAACTGCTTCAAGTTCTCAGTCCAATACTGAGTCAATTTCCACGAACGGACAAAACATTTTTTTAAACAAGAAATAGTCTTTTGTATCTTTTCATATATTTAGCTTGCAGTTTAAACCAGCTTTTTTTAGTTGAGTCCAATTTCTCACATCTTCCTAAAAATTGCAACAATTTATTTTTTTATTTTGGTAAAAAATGATACAAAAAAGTACTACAACTATCCCTTGAATCAGTATTTTTCTGAACATAGTTCCAGAATCTGAAAAAAAGTGACTTCCTATACATAGAACTTGTACTTTTGCATTTCCGTCATCTCATTCCCTGTATTTTGGAAAAATGAAAATTCACTCATAAGATAAGTTTTTTAAATTATCTTCTTAAAAGTTTGCCTTATTTTCTTTCTCAAAATTTTATTCACTCCAGTTCAGTAAATAAAATTATTTTTTAAAGATATAGAGGTTACTAACTATACTATTAATCATACTTTATAGATTGCTAATTATGAACTATAGCAATCTGGAATCATTTGTGAAAAAATACTGAAAGAGGGTAGAGTATTTTTTAATACAGATGTGCAGGGTGCAAAGATGTGGATTCAATCATTAGAAGATTTTATCAAAAATAGCCACGATAAACGTGAAATCATGTGAGCGCTCGCAGTCAAAATGCTGGTATGTGGATACAAACATAAAGAGATAATGCCAATATTGGATGTTTTATCAGGCTTTATAAGTACATGGAAAAAAGCACTCTTTCAAAATGGAGTTGAGGGGTTAAAGTTAGCGCATAAAGGAAGCAGAGGGTTTTTAGATGTTCCAGAACATCGGTCGTTGATTGAATGGTTACAAACCAAAGCTAAATGGACTTTTAATGAGCTAGAGTACCACATTGCATCTAAGTGTGGGGTTACATTTGAGTCCAAACAAAGCTACTATAATTTGTTTATTGCTGGAAGCGCGACGAGCCGAGATAGAATTGGGGGAACTAGTCGTATTCATGGTTGACGAATGTCATCTCCTCTGGGCGATATATGTAGATATGTGTGGGGTAAAACCAGTGAGCGAGTCACAATTCCAGTTGAAAATACCCGTTTTAAGCAAACATACTTCAGTGGATTGACTACAGAACTAAGGAATTTCTAACTTTTAGGGCTACAAAAGGTGATTCTGAAAACACAATGAATTTCTTAGAATATCTGCGTTTGCAGCGTCCAAAAGCAAAACTTTAATTATTTGGGATGGCATAAGTTACCACAGGTCACAGCAAATTAAAGACTATTTAGACTCTTTAAATGCGGAACTTGAACAGGAAAAATGGTTAGTAACTTGTGAACAGTTTGCCCCAAATGCTCCACAGCAAAAACCAGTCGAGGATATTTGGTTACAAGCCAAAAGACTGATTAGAGAATTTTATTTCTTCTGCCATTCTTTTTTGTTCGTTAAGGCTTTATTTGAGTTATCAGTCAATTGTCACAAGTTTGGCTTTTCTAAACTCCATCACTATAGTGTTTTCTCAGAAATCATTTAGGATTGCTATAGTTATTTTTTTTAGGTAACTTAACTAGGTTAGTGGCTATCTGGCAATACTTACGATGCTTGATGTTGCTTACCGTACTAAGCAGAGCATATTTAAGAGAAGAGTAGTGTACTGTAGCCATGAATGAAATAAACCAATGAAAAAAATCATTATTTTCGAAGTACTGACTAGCAAGAACTGCATGAACTTCTGCGTAAATTTGCCGAATAGGGGCTATCTCAAAGCGTTCTTTTGCTAGAGCATAATTCTTACTAATGCGTATGAACCGATATTTTTTCTTAAGTTTAAAATTCTTGGTATCAGTTATCTGACCTTGGGTATGCTTTCGTTTAGTTACAGTTATCAGTTTTGTATAAACTGGACTATAACCACAAAGTAGGCAGCGTATATACAAGTCACAATCTTCACTTCCTAGTTTAAAAGTTTCGTCGAACAAGCCTACTTCATTTAAAGCTTGTCGCGGTATGACAACGGAAGAAAGAGTATAAATAAAAGTTGAGACAAACAAATGATGAATAGGAGAATTATACTTCTTTAAATCAGGTTGCTGCAGCTTAAGGTGTTTGCAATCTCGTTCTAGGTCCCAAATCACCAGATCGCTGATGCCGAAACATCTACTATTGGCTTCTATAGCGGTAATCTGACTTTTTAAGTGATTCGGTTGCCAAAGATCGTCAGAATCGAGAAAAGCAATGTATTTGCCTCTAGCTTTTAATAAAGCTTGGTTCCGCGCAGCGCCTGCTCCTACATTTTGCTTGAGGCTAATTAGATGGACAAAGGAATACTTCTGGCGAATGATTTCTGAAGTTCTATCACGAGAATTATCATCGATGACAATGACTTCAATAATGCCATCAAATTGTTGAGAAAGCACACTTGCTAATGCTTCTTCCAACATCGCCATCCGATTATAGGTGGGAATGATCACTGATACGTCAGGATCTGATCCTATGGAGTCTTGAGAAAAATCTGCTATTATCATTACTACTTGCTTCAAAAGGTTATACTACAAAAGTAGGATAAAA
Organism: Chroogloeocystis siderophila 5.2 s.c.1; assembly: GCF_001904655.1. NCBI lineage: Bacteria > Bacillati > Cyanobacteriota > Cyanophyceae > Chroococcidiopsidales > Chroococcidiopsidaceae > Chroogloeocystis > Chroogloeocystis siderophila. The sequence goes on from NZ_MRCC01000008.1 coordinate 260,555, forward strand.
TAAAGGGTAAGAGTGCATTTCCAAATAAATTGTGGTAGTCCTGAACAAGTAAGGATAAAGGTGTAAATGGCAGTTCTAAATACGCAAGAGTTCGTTGTAATGATGGATGAAATACCAGACGGCTCCAATATGGTTTTCGAGCTTTTTAGAGAAAGATAAGGTTTCTCGAACTAGACGTGATACTCGTTGGCGTAAAGTACAATTAAAGCGTTCAACTAAGTTAGTTTTACCGCTCTTCTTGCTAACTACTCTATGCCTAGACTTGGGAAAAATTTCCTCATAGGCAGACCAAAAATCGGTGTAAGATACTGCACACTGTCGGTAAAGGGCGGGTAAAGATTGCCATAAACCTGCTGCTCCTTTCCGGCTACGCACACCAACATAAACACCAACAACTTCTTGTGTTGTTGTATCTAATGCTAACCAGATCCACTGCTTGTTCTTCTTGTGGAGTACAAAAGACCACATTTCATCACACTGGATGGTTAGTCGCCCCTTTTTTCTTGAAAACTTTGCTCAACGGGGGAAACCCCCACACGCAAGTTTCCGCTTTTTCGGCCAGACCTCTACTTCTTTTGGCACTGCTTCATATAAGTTATTGACGTAAGTTTGTCACCATCGTTCTGATACTCCAGTAACTCTAGCAATGCCAGCTAAAGGGATTTTTTTTAATAATAGTTTGTCTATTAATTCTTTAGTTTCCTGTTCAATCACCTTGTTCTTCGGATTTAGAACAAATTGTCTAGAGCAGCTTTTGCACTTGAAATTCTGGTTACCGTTATGGATGAACCCGTTTTTGACTACACGAGTAGAGCTACAGCGTGGACAGGAGATAATACTTTTCGACATGATGATTTTGCTTGGAGCTACCTACCCTTATATCCTTACCTATTCAGGACTACCTAAATTGTTAAACGTTTTCCTGCTGTTGATTCACCCTTATATCCTTACCTATTCAGGACTACCTAAATTGTTAAACGTTTTCCTGCTGTTGATTCACCCTTATATCCTTACCTATTCAGGACTACCTAAATTGTTAAACGTTTTCCTGCTGTTGATTCAGTTGTTCAGCAAGTCGTTGTAA